>JBKECJ010000004.1:0-14342 GCA_047974525.1 Saccharimonadales bacterium (SeqCode) | reverse complement strand
CAATGGTCACCAGTAATCATTTTTACTTTCACGCCAGCACGTTGTGCGTCGCGGATTGCCTCAGGCGCTTCCTTGCGAATCGTGTCCGCCACCGAGATTAGCCCGATAAAATTAAACTTGGCAGATTTTGGCAGTCGATTTAGTTCGTTGATTTCGTGATCAAGCTTAACGTCGGCAATCGCAATTGCCTTATGTCCTTTTGCCGTTATTGCATTTATCTCTGCCTCGATTTTTTGGCTCGTGCCTTCGCTCAGGCGGCACCTCTCAATTACTGCCTCTGGCGCACCCTTAATTACCAAGTGGTTTTTTGAGTATAGATTTCCAGAAATCTTCAAATCCTGATCAAAAGCATAGCTCTTCGCAGGGTCTACTAGGCTTCCCTTCGCCACGTATCGCACCATTGCGACATCTAGCGCGTCGTTACTCACGGCGTCTGGGAGCGCTGCCATCGCAATGAATTTCATGAAGTCGCGACTTTCGGCGAGTTGCCACCTATTCGTCACGGATAATTTGTTTTCGGTCAGCGTGCCAGTCTTATCGCTCGCGATTGTCGTTACAATTCCAATAGATTCGATTGCGCGCATTTCCTTAATAAGCGCATTCTTCTTTGCCATGCGCCTTGCGCCTAGTGCCAAAACTACCGAAATCGCAATTGGCAAACTCTCCGGTACTGCCGATACGATCATCGCCAGCGTAAACTCAGTCGCCGCTAGAAAATCAATCCCGCGCGCCAGCTGAATGATTAGTACGAATACCGCTAGCACTACAACCGTAATAGCGATTTTGAAAATCAATTTCGAGATTTTTTCTTGAATTGGGCTTACCTGCTCTGCGCCCGAAGCCAGCGATGCGATTCGCCCGTACTCGGTATTATTGCCGGTCGCTACGACCAGCATGCGAGCTTTGCCAGTCACCACAAAAGATCCAGAAAAGACCATATTACGACGCTCGTATACTTTTTTCACGCCAGATAATTTATTGGAGTCTTTCGCCACCGAGTCCGATTCGCCAGTCAGCATCGACTCGTTGGTCAAAAGTCCGGATTCGTTAATAATCCGTCCGTCCGCTGGAATTCGATCGCCTTCATCGAGAAAAACCACATCGCCCGGCACCAGCTCCCATGCGTCAACGCTAAGTTTGTCGCCATTCCTCAACACATCGGCTTTTTGAACAGTTTTTTGCCGTAAGCCTCTTAAGATTCGCTCCGTCGAAAATTGCTGCACATAATCAATGATTGCGTTTATCACTATAATAATCGTAATCATGATAACTTCTGTCCACGCGCCCTGAATTGCTGACAGAATAAGCGCCACGATCAAAATTGCCATGAAGATATCCAAAAATGGCTCTAAAATCCGCTTCCAAACCGGCGTACCTTTTACTTCAAGCTCGTTTTTGCCAAAACGCTTGCGCCTTTTTAGCACCTCTGACGAGCTTAAGCCCTTATCGGCATCGGTTTTAAATCTTTCTAGTGACTCTTTGACTGATAACTCATAAAATAACATAAGAATATTGTAACATGATACAATAGTACTAATGGATATACCCAGGAGGAAATTGGCGTTTGTGCCGGTAACCGTCGTGGGAGCGGCCCTCCTTATCGGCGCTGGTACACTTGTGGTCTTAATGATTCCGAAATCTTCAGAAAATACAGTCAACTTGGCTGGTTCCGAGCTTCAGACTCCCGATCCAATGCCCGTGCAAGGCAATATGAATTTGATGTTTGCGGGCACTACGTTTTGGGGACGCAACACCAACAAAATGGCGCGCGCCTCCAATCTCGGCGTCAAATACCCATTTTCAGAACTAAGTACGCTAAATCGCGGTGATTATGATGCGTGGATTGCTGGCCTCGAATGTCCAATCACCGACAAAGGTCATAGTGATTATAACGAGAACACTCTACTACTATTCAACTGCGACCCAGACTATTTGTCCGAAGCGGCAAATTGGTTTACGGCGTTCTCGCTCGGCAATAATCATACCGATAATATGGGCACGGACGGATTCGCGACTACCAAAAAATACCTCACAGAGGCCGGTATTCAGTATTTCGGACACTACGATTATCGTAATACCGATCAAATCTGTCAGCCGGTTGTCTTGCCAATGCGCCTCGAATATAGTGACGGCTCAGAGCAAGCCTACGACATTCCGATGGGGCTTTGCGGCATTCACGGCGTGTTTGGCGTGCCAACCGAAGCGGCTCTTCAAGTCGTGAAAGAATATAGCAAAATCATGCCAACGATCGTTATGCCTCATATGGGCGCAGAATACAAAGCCGAATCCGATACGTTGCGTCAAAATATTTATCGCAAGCTGATTGATTACGGCGCCGAAATGGTACTTGGCGATCATCCGCATTGGATTCAGAATACTGAGGCATATAAAGGCAAGCTTATTGTCTATTCCATGGGTAATTTCATGTTTGATCAGCTCTGGAGCGCCGAAACCAGTCGCGCCACCACGATTGAGGCGACCGCCACATTCGAGAAAGAGCAAAACTTTGAAGACTGGGCAGAACTCGGCGAACAATGTGAAGATGACCGCGCATCTTGCTTACAGAACATTAAAGAGGCTAATCTCCCGCGCCTCGATGTCGACTGGGATTTTGACTATCACGGCACAATCAGCACAGAAACGCGCATTCCGCGCCTTGCCGGCGCCGATGAGCAAGCAGCCATCGGCACACGCCTCAACTGGGCGAACACAATAAAAAATCTCGACTAATACAGCTCTATTTTTCTTACGGCTTCGATCAGGTCGCGGTAGATGTGTTCGCCTTGATCGTCGACATGCTCTTCGGTGTCGTAGGTCAAAATATAGATTTTGCTGCCGTCTTTTAGCGTAACTATATCCGACACGATTTGGTTCATTGCGCCTTCATCCTTGCCCGTGATGGCGTTAAGGAGGTCGTCCGTTTCGTAAATGTCGCCAATATTATAATCTGCTTCTGGCTCCTTCATCAATGTGACTGGCGCATAGTGTATATCGTTATAGCTCGAGGTGTCTTCGAGATAGGATAGCTTCACTTCGCGCTCTCATGCATGTCGCGACATTGCTAACCGCGGTGCATAAGCACCCGACAGTAAATTTGCACCTTGTAGAACGATTACTCGACATCAGCGATACCGAAGACTTTGCCGACAATATGGCACTTGTTGCAGGATGGCAAAAACGGGGTTTTTCAATACACAGGATAAACCTACTACTTGACGGAATGGAGAGATCCACCGAGAATATGTTGATAGGAGTAAATAAAGCCGCAGATTGATTCTGCGGCTTTTCCCTATCTTGGTCTAGTTGCGGCGACTCTGCGCGCCTTTGTTTCGAGGCTGTCGTTTAGTTTTTCTAGCTCTTGTGGTGCGCCGTATTTTCTTTCGAGCGCGGTTTGGATTAAGAAATCTGCGATTTTCGGATTCTTAGGCAGGAGCGGGCCATGAAGATATGTGCCAATTGTGTTTTTATAAAATACACCCTCGGTTTTGTCCGAACCATTATTGCCTTCGCCCTTTTCCATTTTGCCAAAAGGCTTCATGTCGTTCGCAATTGTCGTAAGGCCAGAGTGGTTTTCGTAGCCGACTACATCGCCAAATTTGCTCGTCTTTACGACGACATTACCAATCAGTCGTTTGCTGCCCGCAATAGTTTCGATGTCGAGCGCGGAAATACCGTCAATTGTATCGCCGTCTGCGGTTTTAAAAAAATTGCCAAACAACTGATATAGCCCGCAGACTAGTAGCGTTGGTATTCCGTCTTCAATCCAATTGCTAAATATGCCCTTATTCTTTTGTAGGTCCACCGCAATTTGCTGCTGTCCAGAATCTTGCCCGCCGCCACCAAATATAATGTCGCATTTTTCTGGCAACTTATCGCCAATTTCATGCTCGATAATCTCGACATTTATTCCTCGCCATTCGCAGCGGCGCTTCAGTACTAGCACGTTGCCATGATCGCCATATAAGTTCATTTCTTTTGGGTATAAATGCAGAATTCTCAAGTTCATACGAGGCTCTTTCCAGTTAGAATTTTGCGTATCTCGAGCATCGCTGTATACGTTGCAAAAATTCGTTTTGGCTTGCCAGAATAATCCGTAAATTGCTGCAATGCCTTCACCAAGTCTTGCTCAACTTCATCAAGTTCGATCTCATCGTATTTTAGCCTCAGGGCGATATCGTAGGCACGTACTCCAGAGCATAGCGCAACCTTGCGCAGCTTCTTGAAGTCTACATTATATAGCCAAGAAATATCCCGACCATCTGCATATTCGTCGTTAATCGCAATCATGAAGTCGTGTTTGTCGTCGGCAAAGGAATTGATGCTCAGCTGAAACGCTGACGGGTTTTTGACTAGTAGTAGCTCCACGGCAATATCGCCAACCATAAATACTTCGCCACGACCAAACGCCGATTCAATATTTGCAAGATCTGCCACTAAGTCCTCGTCTTTCGCCTTTGGCAAGACAGTCTTCACCACGGCAAGCGCGCCCGCCGCGTTGTATGCATTGTAGATACCCTTGAGCTTGAGTTTGGTCGAGTAGTCTTTGCCACCCGTTCGGTATGTTGCTTCGTCTTTTGCGAGGTCTTTTAGCTCCACCAGCGATGGTAGTTTGGATGTTTTCTTCTTGGAGCCACTCAGCAAATCATCGTCCGACGGAAACGTCGCAAGGAGGTCTTTTGACAGCCCAAAATACACCGGATTTTTTACATCAATTTTGCTAAGTCGCGGATCTTCGCGATTTATAATGACGCTTTTCTTGCTATGCTGCGCCACCATGTCTAGTAACTTCGCCGTATGGTCGATCTCGCCAAACCTATCCAGCTGATCGCGCTGTACGTTTAGTAGTAGCACATGCTCAATCGGCACGACCTCGGCGAACTTCACCGCATGCGCCTCGTCAAGCTCGAGCACCGCAATGTCAAAATCAAACTTCCCCCAAAACTTCGCCTTTTTTACAATCGCCGAAATCACTCCGCGTACAAAATTCGATCCCGTATCATTCGTGAACACCTTCAGCCCCTGCTTTTCCAGTAGTTCTGTGATAATCTTCGTTGTCGTGGTCTTGCCGTTTGTGCCCGAAACCACAACTACGCCGTACTTAAGCTTGCTTAGCACTTCGCTTACGAACTTTGGGTTCATGCGCTCAATTACTAGCCCTGGCAGCGCCGATCCACCATTTCCGCGCATCCGCGACACTAGCCTTACGCCTTTGCCGATGAGTACGCTGCCTACCATATTACTTATCTTTCCAAGAGTTTCGCGGTCGCGCCAAGAGGGATTTTAGGCTAATCTTTGCTGTAAATTCTAGAGCTGAGCGTTTGAAAATCCAAACCGCAAGCTTAATAATCAACGCACTTACAATTATCATTTCGACCACACCAAGCACCAGCTCCCATGTTGGCAAAGTACCAAAGACATTTCGGAACATCAGCGCGATTGGAGCAGAAGGCGGGAAATACGATAGCACGTAGGTAATCACCGAAGGTGTTTCTGACATAAAGCTGCTGATAAAGAATAGCGGCAAAATTACCAAAATCATAATCACCGAAGCAAACGAGCTGGCGTCTTTTGCAGTTGGTACAAGCGTGCCAATCGTAATACATAGCGCCGTAAACAAGAAGTACGATACGAGCAGTAGCAACACAGTGCTAATTATCGTCCACGCATCCCAAGTGATTGTAATTCCTTCTGGGATCATCCCCTGTGTCGCGCCAAACATATACAAAATAATAATTGGCACAACCAGCGCTGCGAGCTGGATGAGTCCAAGTGCAATCAGCGAAATAATTTTGCCCGTGATCAAATCTTTCGGACTCATCGACGTCAGGATAATTTCGCTAATGCGGTTTTCCTTTTCCTCCACCATCGCCGTCGTCAAGCGATTGCCAAACATCACAATCAATATATAAAACAACACCAAGCCAACACCCGGCACAATCATTCGCGAAATCACTTCGGAAGGATCAACCACTTCATCTGCATTGTCTGCCGCAAAGTTCGTCGACTCTACCGCAATAGCGTTTGTAATTACTGCATAGTCTACCGCGTCTACGTTGGCAGCAGCCGACGTCGCAAGCAAAGTGCGCAAGGGGCCATCATAACTGCTAAACACGCTTGTCGTGCTTGGCCTAGAATATACATGAACTTTTAGGCTCTCCGCAAAGTCCGCCGGAACATAGTAAAACACACCCAGTTCCCCAGACTTAACATCTTCGATGCCCTTTTCTTGCGATTCGTAAATCTTAAGCTCCGTAGTATTGCCATCGGCATCTGTAATTTCGGTCGCATTGAGGTATTTTGCCTCGTCATAAACTCCCAAAGTCATCCCAGAAAGATCCGAACCTTCCTCCATCGCCGACCCAGCGCTATATCCCATAGCGCCAGCCAGCGCAATATATCCAATTAGAAGTGCCGGCAAGAGCAAAGCCGCAATCCAAAATGTTGGCTTCTTCAAATTTCGCCTGATCTCAAATCCTACGACGTTCCAGACATTACTGCGCATTGGCTTTTTCTCCATAAACTTTTACAAATATCTCATCTAGCGACATGCCGTTAAACTCTTTGCGGATGCTCTTGATCGAGCCATAAGCTCGCGCCACGCCGTCTTTGAGAAGCAGCGCCCTGTCGCACAATCGTTCTACTTCGTCCATATAGTGCGTAATCATAATAATCGCGGTGCCCTTTTTGTGTAGCTCCTCAATAATATCCATAAGTAGTCGGCGGTTTACAGGGTCAAAGCCCTTCGTTGGTTCGTCCAAAATCAGCAACTTTGGATCGCCCATAATAGTAATCCCAATTTGTACTTTCTGTTGCATGCCCTGCGACATTTTGCCGATCGCCATATTCGCGACATCTGGCAAATCCACGCGCGTCAGATACTTCAAGC
Organism: Saccharimonadales bacterium (SeqCode); assembly: GCA_047974525.1. Taxonomy (GTDB): domain Bacteria; phylum Patescibacteriota; class Saccharimonadia; order Saccharimonadales; family Saccharimonadaceae; genus UBA2834. The sequence continues at coordinate 7,456 of JBKECJ010000004.1, read as the reverse complement.
TCCATTCCCTTGGGTTTTTCAGGCCTTTCAATTCGCCGAAGTACGTCATGACGTCAATCACGCTCTCTTTTTTGTAGAGGCCGCGCTCTTCTGGCAAGTAGCCGACGTTAAAGTCGCCACCCGCATCGAATTTTTTGCCATTAACTAATAGCTCGCCGCCCGAAGGTTGGTAAAGCCCGAGAAGCGCCCGAATTGTGGTTGTCTTGCCTGAACCATTCGAGCCAAGTAGCCCGAAAATCTCGCCTTTTTTAACCGAAAAAGACAAGTCTTTGATAACTTTCTTGCCCGCAAAGGACATCTGAAAGTTTTTAATCGTTACTACATCTGTCATATGTATATATCATACACCAATTGAACCTGTAAAAAAATGTTTTATTGTGCTGATGCTTTTGTCGCGCCGTATTTATATGTATTTTGGGGGCATGAAAAAATTATTATTTTCGCGATTGTTGCGTCGTTAGTTTTGCCGATGTATATTATGCCCGCGAGTTCGTTTGTCGCCTGCGTGGATGTCCAGTTTATATTCGCACGCGGCTCGGGCGCAGCACAGGGCAAAAACGAGGAATACTTAATGCTCGAAAACTCCATAAAGCATGAAGCGAGCACGTCGAGTTTTACCTACGAAATCTCCGATATTAATTACCCCGCAATTCGCACCGACGATATTGGCGTGGCTCTTGGCGCCTATATTAGCGCCGGCAAAGTTGGCGCACTCGCGAATAGCATATCGTCTGGCATCAAAAATCTCACACGCTATTACCAAGAAATTTCCGCCACCTGTCCCGCCACGTACTGGGTGCTCTTCGGGTATTCGCAGGGTGCCCAAGTAGTTGCCGGTGCGCTGCAAAATCTTAATGCCGACAACATTATATATGTAGCGTTATTTGGCGACCCGCACCTATATCTGCCCGAAGGCGAAGGTATTTTCCCGCCCGCATGTGACAATAATAATCTGTCCAGCTACCGCACCTACGCTCCGAATTGCCACACGGATAGTGGGATTCTTGGCGCTCGCAAACCATATCTATCTAGCGATTTTTCGGATAAAGTTGGTCTCTGGTGCAACGACGCAGACTTTGTCTGCGGCAACTCAAAGAATATCTTCATAAATTCTGGTCACCTTGACTATACGAACTCTAACGGCATTCCATCTGCCGTAAAAATCGCCATGCGAAAAATCAAGGATGCTCTTCCCGCGCAAGTCGTAATTGTAGATTCTGCTCCCATCGTCGCGGACATTGCATTCGTCGTAGACGCGTCAACCTCAATGCAAGAGCAAATCCTAAAATTCAAGCCCGAAGCCATCCGCCTTGCCGCCTCCGTCATCAGAGACGGTGGTCATGTCGCGCTACTCACCTACCGCGACATTGCAAAAGAGGGTATCCGTAACGCTAATATCCTCTGCGATTTTGATTGCTCACTAGGCGAATTTACGCTGCTATTTAATGGGAACGGACTTCGGTCAGACTCCAGCACGTCAGAAAGCCTCATCGTTGCTGCATCCACCGCGATTGACGCACTTGCGTGGCGGCAAGACGGCGCCAAAGCCATCATCGCACTAACGAATGTTGGCTACGAAAAACCAAATAGTCTAATTGCGACACAAGAATCACTCATCCAAAAAAGCCAGCAAAATTCCATAAAGATCTATGTAGTTGCGACAAGCCAAACCCACAAAACTCAGTACGAAATATTGACCGGCGAAACTGGCGGAAAATCTTACACAATTAACGACGCCGACGCATTATCCTCCGACCTACTGCAGCCATCGCCGCTCACGCCTCGCCCCGCTAGCCAGCGACGTTTGGCAGCAAAAACCACACCTCCCCAAACCGCCCCAACAAATCTGCATATTACAATTCAAGCAGACGGCTCCGCCCGCATAAGCTGGCAAAACCCACCAAACATTTCTTCAAATCTCCTCATCATCGACGACGCAATTCTCGGAACCATATCCGCGAGCATATCCGAGGTTACCATCAAAGATCTCGACCCATCAAAACCCCACAAAATCACCCTCAGAAGCCTAAGCGCCGATGGACAACTTTACGATGCTTTAACAGATACGATTCCCGCAAAACTTGTACAAGTTTCAGCCCCACAAGATTCACGCATTATCGGCGTGCCAAATACCGGTTCAGAAAAAACAAGCCACAAAAAATGACTAGCCCTCACCCCGACTAGTCAAAACTAACGATGTACTACCCCACCAAGTACCAAGCAAGCGATGCGCTATCAAACTCAAGCCTGCATTGTTGGCGGCCAACCAAGCAATCAAAGATATGCTTAGTGGCGTTACCCACAAATTTGACCTGAGCACGCAGAAGTTCAGTCACCTCAACTTCTCTGCCTGTCCGTTTTCGGAAAGATAGCGGTTGGCATGGCGTTTGACTGTAATTAAACAGCGCCATTACTTCTACTCTCTCCGGTTGATTAGTTTTGTTAATGCTTTGCATAAATGTGTCTCCGTTATTATTGTTGGAGTCATTTATGTGAGCCCTTGGATTCCCTTGGCTCAGTATCGAACACACAATGACGATATGCCCGATTAAGTTAGCGACCGCCATTGACCGAAGTATAACGGCGCACCATTATTATATACCGCTCAAAATTCTTATGCTAGTACAAAATTCAACCACAAAACTCCAACGTGATATAATTTACTTGAATCAAGGAGGAAAAATGGCAAAAAAAGCTATGAGACCGGGCTGGGATGAATATTGGCTGATGATTATGGATGCCGTTGGCGAACGCGCCACCTGTCCGCGAGGCAAGTCGGGGTGCGTCATTACGCGCGACAACGTACTTCTGTCCACCGGATATGTTGGCGCACCAAAAGGCGCCCCGCAATGCGATGAAGTCGGCTGTCTTATGAAGGAAGTCAAGCACGGCGACGGCCACGTGAGCGAGCATTGCAAGCGCACAGTCCATGCCGAAGCCAACGCTATTCTTCAGGCCGCCAAAAACGGCGTGCGTATCTCCGACGCGACTCTTTACTGCCGCATGACCCCATGTCGCGACTGCGCCATGCTAATCGTAAACTCGGGCATCAAGCGCGTTGTTGCCAAGGGAGATTATCACGAAAGCACCGACACCAAACAAATGTTTGATGACGCTGGCGTTGAACTTATGATCTTGGGCGAAGTCGTCAAATACTAGTCTGCTACCAGACTATTTCGTCTAGTCCCCACTTCTTCAGCTGGGCATTCGTCTGACTAAAATGCTTACATCCAAAAAAACCCGCATAGGCAGACAGCGGCGAGGGGTGTGCCGACTCCAAAATATAATGTTTGCTAGTATCAATCATTGCCTTCTTCGTTCGCGCGTCGCGCCCCCACAAAATAAACACCAAGTGCGGTCGACTCTCATTCAAATGCCGAATAATATTCTCCGTAAATTGCTCCCAGCCCTTGCCGCGATGGCTACCCGCTCGGTGCGCCTCCACAGTTAGGGTATTGTTCAGAAGTAGTACCCCCTGCTCCGCCCAGCGATTCAGGTTCCCGTTCTTCGGGATCTCGCCTCCTACATCGCTCGCAATTTCTTTAAAAATATTCACCAGCGATGGCGGCGTCTGTACGTTTGGTCGCACCGAAAACGCCAATCCGTGCGCCTGCCCTGGCCCATGATACGGGTCTTGCCCAATTATCACCACCTTCACGTTTTCTAAATCAGTTGTAAACGCCGAAAATACCTGTGTTTTTGGCGGAAAAATAGTTTTCGCCGCATATTCCTCATGCAAAAAACTAGAAAGCTCCTTAAAGTAAGGCTTCGCAAACTCCCCCTCCAAAATCGGCTTCCAAGACGGATGCATTATAAATTAAATAACTTAATTAGCTTTGCGTTTACCTTCTCGGGCGAGCCAGCGGCGTCCAATGTTGGTACCGCAAAATCTTTCGCCACCTTTAGGTAAGATTCGTTCAGCAAATTCTGAAAGTCCGACGACATCGACTTAAATACTTCCACCTTGCGCTTGCCCTGCGCCTCTAGTCGCTTTTTGCGATCTTTGTCGGATAGAGTCATAATCACCGCCTTGTCTGGATGAAAATACAGTTCTGGCATTACGAGTTTGTGTAGTTTCACAATCAGCTCTACATCCACCCCGCCCGCGTAGCCTTCATAAATAAGAGTCGAATACCAACTTCGTGTAGTAATCACGATATCGTTATTTTTGAGCGCTGGCTCGGCAAGCTTGCGCCATTGTTCGTAGCGATTCACGAGATACAGCAGCACCCGTGTGCGATGGTCGATGTCCTGCGAAGAGCCATAATTCAATTTAGCAATTTTCGCCACAAAAGGATCCGGCGAAGCCGTGCCAGACTCTGCATAGTGCACCACAGTCTTGCCCTGCTTTCGCAAGTAATCCGCCAAAAGTTGCGCCTGAGTATCTTTGCCCGTGGCGTCCTGACCTTCTATGACGATGAATTTTCCAATCATTTTCACCTCCGATAATGTCGCGGCATCACCACCTGCCTATACTACTATTTTACACTATTTTTCTTTAAATACTTAAAATAGCACGCTGCACATAGCGCCCGATATTCAATCTTCGTTTTGCCGTCATCAATCAAGATATCTGGCCCATCCACCACCAGCGCATCGTCCAAGAATCTCGTGTTGCGCGTGGCTTTTTTGCCACACTCGCAAATAGTTTTAATCTCTTCAATTTCGTGCGCGGTTTGCAGTAGTCTAGTCGCACCCTCAAACCCGCCATCCGTCTGTCGAAAATTCAACCTCAGCCCGTACGCCATCACGGGAATATTCTTCCCAATCGTCAGTCTCATCAGCTGATCCACCTGCTCCGGCGTCAAAAACTGCGCCTCATCAACCAAAATACATGCAACTTTCGGAAACTTCTTGCTAACCAGCTTATACAAATCGTCTTCGCGCGCAAAACAATAATCCGTCTCGCGCTCTGGCCCAATTCGCGTCAGCAATTTATTGCCGTTCTTGGTGTCTGTCGCCGGCTTCATCACGCAAACTTCGTGCCCGCGCTCTTCGTAGTTAAAAGCCACCTGCAGCAGCTGCATCGTCTTGCCACACCCCATCGCGCCGTATCTAAAGTATAACTTCGCCATACTCGCCGGTTGTCAGATTTTTCGCTTTTATTTCGCCGCTCTGCACTTCGTTTTCGCCAATCACCACCGCAAATTTGGCAATCTTGCTAGCATAAGTCATCTTATCGCCCAGTTTTTTGTCCGTCAGTACTACGTCGGCAGTCTTCCCGGCCGCGCTGATTTTGTCTGCTAGATTTAGCGCATATATATATTCGTTTGCGCTGATTGGTACGATGCAGTAGTCTACTGGGTTCTGTATTGAGTCTTCCAGTAGCCCAGCAGCACCAAGTGCGTAAAATAGTCGCGTCAGCCCAATGCTTCCGCCCACGCCAGGTAGTTTTTGCTCGGTAAAGTTTGACGCAAGATTATCGTATCGCCCGCCGCCCGAAATGCTCCCGATTGCTCGGTACTCTGGCAGAATAATCTCGTAGACTGTGCCAGTATAATAATCCAGCCCACGCACAATCATCAGATCAATCACAGTATTTTCTGCCATGCCCATACCCGCCATCAAGTCATAGACCGTGCGTAGTTCGTCCACGCCTTCCTGCACGCTCGTCATGTCGCCCAGCGCCTCGCGCAGTTTTGCCTCGACCTCATCAGGAGTACCGTTTGCCCCGATATATGTTGTAATTTTCACAACAGTATCATCATCAATGCCAAGTGATTTTAGTGCCTCAACGGTAGCTTCCATGGGCACTTTTTCGGCGTGGTCGATTACATTAGAAATCTCCACAGTCTTTTCCGAAAGCCCCAAAGCCTCCATGAATCCAGCCAGCACTTTGCGGTTGCTCAGGCGCACCCGCATTTCTGGCAGGTTCAAAGTTTCGAGCGCACGATAAATCGTCGCAATTGCCTTGGCGTCATACGCTACTGGCAGATTTCCTCGGCCAATCACATCTACGTCGCATTGATAAAACTCACGGAAGCGTCCTTTTTGTGCGCGTTCGCCACGATAATTTCGTCCAATTTGCGTAGCTAGGAATGGAAACGCCAAATCATTTTCGTGCTCCACTACGTAGCGCGCCAATGGCACAGTGTGGTCGAAGCGCAAAGCCTGATCGGACTCCTCTGCCGCTTCCTCGGTCTTTACCGCTTTGTAAATTTGCTTCTCGGTGTCGCCACCGGCCTTCGATAGCAAAATATCCGTTCGGTCGATTACGGGCGTCTCAATATTCAAAAATCCATGGGTATGGAATACATCCGCAATGTTTGCCTTTAGTTTGTCAAAAACCGCCTGCCGAGCTGGCAAAAGCTCTTGCATGCCGGATAGTGGGGATGTATTAATTTTTTTCATAGTAGTTTCATTTTACCACGATTTATGTTAGGATAGAACAAGTGTGGCTCTGTAGCTCAGTTGGTAGAGCAGAGGCCTGAAGAGCCTTGTGTCACTGGTTCAAGTCCAGTCGGAGCCACCATATTAGGACGTCACCTTTGAGACAATCTCAGAGGGCAGAAACCCCCTAGTTACTAGGGGGTTTCTGTTATCTAAAGACGCAAATGTGGTCATTATTCCCCGAAAAACTCAGATTGAAGCCGAGCTCAATAAGTATACAAAAGTACACGATGCACCCTGTTGGAGTTATTCCATCGCCCTTGCACCCTCCAAGTGCTATATTGGTGCATCGTGTACTTTTACACCTTGCATACATATGAAAAAGCCCGCGGACTATCCACGGGCTTAATGTTGAAATGTACTCGCGCAAAAGCGCGTTAATTGCTTTTAGATGCTATTATAGAAATCTCTGTGCCATCTCTGAAAATAAAGATCAGAGTTTTGTCTGCACCTACTTTCACCGAATCAACAGTCGCGTGCCAAAGGCTTTCCTCAAATTCAGTTACGAGAGCGTCGGTCTTTTGCAACTCACCAAGGAACCGACAGATTTTCTCTTTGCGAGCCTTTAGCTCCGAAATTTCCTCATCAGTTTCGGCAACCATAGTATTCATGAGTTTGAGTTTGTCCGCCAACTCATTATAGCGTCGATCATATTCGTCCTGATCCTGCGCGTTTCGGGCGTTTTCTTCAATACAGCGCCGAAGCTGAAGCTCTGCCTGTTTCATTTCGTCAGATAGCTTATCACGTTGCTTTTCTAGTGCGGATGTATCAGCCAAGGAGGGCAACAATTCTTCAAAACGCCGGATATATGGTTCCTTGTCTCCAAGGATTTGGTTGAAGGCCTCAATAAAATCTTGCTTAAAGACATCTTCTCGAATATGAGGCGTACTGCAAAAGGTCTTATCTTTGTATTTCCGGTTGCATTGCCAGATGTGTGTGCGATACTGGTCGGCAGAATGCCAGACCTTTGAACCATAGAAGCCACCGCACTCCCCACAGATGATTTTCGCGGCAAATGGACTGCTGTTGCTCCGCTTGTGTCTGCCCAGACGACGGGTTTTCAATT
>JBKECJ010000003.1:0-1845 GCA_047974525.1 Saccharimonadales bacterium (SeqCode) | reverse complement strand
CCCTTCGCTAGAGTCGCCGCAATCTCGTGCAGACTCTCATGCAACTTTTTTGCAAACACGACTTGCGTCTGTGCTGCAACCACCGACTCTAGTCTTCCAATATCTCGTATTCCTTGTGCGCCACCGCTCATGTCGGCAATTTGCATATGTAGCAAATCAAGCTCTTCCACTGTAAAATAAATCATCGATCAGCCAAGTTTTTCAGCGCTTGCTCATGTCGCTTCAACAGCTTCTGCGTCAGCGCAACAAATGCCACCGTGTCATCGTTCGGCGTCTCTTCGACTTTTTCAAAACTAATTCGAACCTTATCGCCCACTGCACCGCCAAGCTGTTTCAGCTGTTTGGCGGGGATTGTCACCCCAGCGCTTGAGCCAATCTTGATAATCTGTTGTGTCGTTGTAATAGTCATACTTTTATTATAACAAAATTATAATATCATTGCAATACTATTGTATCGCCACGAGGTCGATATCAAATACCAAATCGCTCCCACTCGGGATATTCTTGCTCGGACTTTGCTGTCCATACGCCATTTCTGACGGAATAATCAGCCGCCTGGTGCCACCAATTTTCATGCCTGGCACACCGCGTGTCCACCCCTCGATCACTTGGTTCAGCCCAAAGGTAATCGCCTCGCCCATATCGTGCGAACTCTGGAAAATAATCCCGTTTTTTACCAAAGCACCGGTATAATGCGCTTGTATAGTCGCCCCAGCCGGTACTTCCTCACCCGTGCCGACTTCCGTGTCAATAATCTCCAGTTCCGCCACTGGCTCTTGTCGCGGTTCAAAGTTTGGGAGTTTTGTGCCTGCGTATGTCATCTAATCTCATCCGTTTCTAGCTGTCTTGCTTCTTTCATAATATACTTACCAAGTTTAAAGTAGATAAATAATACAGCAAGTATATCTGCGACGAGAATGTATACCGGGAATGCAAGATGTTTGAAGTCGTATGTTGTTAGAATAAGAAGTGCGATTATACAAGCAAAAATACCCATAATGAATGCCCATGGACTTTCCGACTCTGGCTGGCGAAAGGCTTTTACTAATGTTGGCAAAAACGCTAAACCATCTGCTGCTATGGCAAAGGAGATTGCGGCATTCCCTTCCTTCAAAATAATCCAAAGTATGAATCCTATGACTGAAAGTGCACCGCAGGTTAAATCAAACTTCGTAATCTTCCATTTTGGTTGTTTGGCAAAAAATGTACTAAGAAAAATAATCAACGGACTAATACCAGTTTCAAGCGTAAACACACTTTCGCGAAAACTCACTCCTTGTGCAATCATAGCGGCGAATGCCAGTATCGGTGCGAACGACAAAATAAACCAGGTTACACGATTTGGGCGGGTATTTCCCTTGACAACCGAGTACGCGTAAACACAGGCGCCGACAAGATTGATAGCAACCGCCAGAAATACCCAATTTTGATCAATCATAGGCTCGTTGCACTCACACGACGCTGGTCAGTGCTGTCACGATCGCGCACCGTCACCGTGCCATCTTCCAAAGTCTGAAAGTCGATCACCACACATTCCGGCGTGCCGATTTCGTCTTGACGGCGATAGCGTTTGCCGATGTTGCCGTTATCGTCCCACAACACGCGGCCAGGGTGTTTTTTGCTCAAATCCGAAGAAACTTCGCGGGCTTTTTCGACTAGTTCCGGCTTGTTTTTCAAGAGCGGTGACACAGCAAATCGATACGGCGCCAAGTGTTCTGGCAACGCAAGGTAAGCACGCTTTTCTCCATTTTGCTCATCAGTTTTATACGCCGAACACAGCACCGCCATCAGCGCGCGCTCCACACCAAAGCTCGGCTCGATCACATGCGGGATGAAACTCTCATT
>JBKECJ010000002.1:0-92283 GCA_047974525.1 Saccharimonadales bacterium (SeqCode) | reverse complement strand
GATGGAAATCGTAGTGATAGTGTATGCGCAAAAGCCAGCTTGACTGTGAGGGCTACAACCCAAACAGACACGAAAGTGGGAGCAAATGACCCGCTGTATAGAACGCAAGTTCAATTTACGTGGGAAAGACAGCGCACACGGATAAAAGTTACCCTGGGGATAACAGGCTGATCGCGCCCAATAGTTCACATAGACGGCGCGGTTTGGCACCTCGATGTCGGCTCATCACATCCTGCAGGCGGAGCACCATCAAAGGGTCCGGCTGTTCGCCGGTTAAAGAGGTACGCGAGCTGTGTTCAGAACGTCGTGAGACAGATCGGTTTATATCCGGCATGATCGTTAGGAATTTTGAGGAGATTTGACCTTAGTACGAGAGGACCGGGTTGAACGAATCTCTAGTGTATCGGTTGTGGCCACCTGCTGCATTGCCGAGTAGCTATATTCGGAATGGATAAGCGCTGAAAGCATATTAAGCGCGAAGCCAACTTCAAGATTAGAATTCCCTATGAACTCCCAGATAGATGATCTGGTTGATAGGCGCAAGATGGAAGCACGGCAACGTGTGGAGTCGAAGCGTACTAATAGAGTCATTGCCTTTTTATGTCCTAGTTATTGTGGTCGTGCTTGCACAACTCCAGTAACTAGAGTAGACTTAACTAGTAACTGGTAGTCAAACCAGAGTCAATTAAAAATTTCTGCATCTTACATCAAGTAAATTTTCGGTATTTATACGGATGATTTACTTGGTGTCCATAGCGCCAGGGAAATACCTGTTCCCATTCCGAACACAGAAGTCAAGCCTGGTAGCGGCGATTATACTGCTAACCGCGGGAAACTAGCAAGATGCCAAATTATACGAGAAAGCCACCTAATAGGTGGCTTTTCGTCTGTCTATTTGAAATTGTTATCTGCCGTAGACGCCATCGATAATGTCTTGCGTGGAATCATCCTGCTTGTCTTTGGTGGCTTCAGCCTCTTCGGCTTTGTTGCTAACGCCAACGATGACTGCAATGATAATACCGACAATGACGACCGCTATAATTGCAAATGTGACCAGTTTTCCCCCTTTGGCTTTTGTTTCATTGTACATATGCTTATTTTAACATAAAAAGTGCCACCCAGATGTATTTGGGTGGCATTTTTCTTGGATCAATCAGCTGGCTCTGGTACGCTTTCGAGTATCTCGGATTTTTTGAGACGCTCTGACTGCAGGAGTCTGGCGCAACATACGCTCTTGAGACCGTTTTGGAAGTCTCGGGTTTTGATGCGGTTTCTGAATCGTTGACGGACCTTTTGGTCTTCAACGAGCTCCCAGAAGATGAGTTCTTTTTTGGCTGCGGGGCCGCAGTCAAATCTGAATTCGCAATGCTTGCAAGCTGACTTGAACTCCGCCTTTGCGTCGGTGAGCTTGTCGTAAGCTTGCTGGGCAATGCTTTCTTGGGTGCGGGTGCCGTTTTTCTCGCGCTGGTCGGCACGATTAAATGTACTGTCGAAATCTATGGAGGTGCTGACCTGAGCACCATTGTACATTCTGAAAAATGCGATTCTCTCAAGTGCCTTGAGCAGGTGAGAAAACCTCATGTGGCGGTAATAGGTACCTGTGAGTTTTTGAGCGAGCTGGATCTTATCAAGGTTAAGTTGCGTAGACATTTACGTTCCCCCTTTCATAAGTAGTGCGTAAAACTGCCTATATGAGGTGATTATATCACAGATTGATGAAAAAGTCAAGAAGAGCTCGTGCTTGAGGGGGCAGAAGGCAAAAAACAAGTGGCTACGATGTGTAGCCACTTGGAAACATAGATGAAATAGGTTTTATTTGTCGGTTTCTTCGATTGCCGAGAGAAGGCTATCTTCGACGTTCTTTTTCTTCTTCTTTTCTGGAGCTTTGGCTAGCTCGATGTCTAGATCGTAACCGGTAAGCTTGCTTGCGAGGCGGACGTTTTGGCCGACGCGACCGATAGCAATGGATTGCTGATCTTCGGTAACGTAAACCTTAGCGCGCTTGCCTTCGATTTCGACTTTTTGGATCTCAGCAGGGGAGAGAGCTTCGCGGATATACTCGGAGGCGTTGTCGCTCCAGTTTACGATGTCGATTTTTTCGCGATCACCGATTTCGTTCATGACTGCCTGAACGCGAACGCCGCGGCCACCTACGAAGGTGCCAACTGGGTCGACGCCTGGAACGTTAGCTGCAACTGCAATTTTGGTGCGACGACCAGCTTCGCGAGCGATAGCCTTGATTTCGACGCTGCCGTTTTCGATTTCTGGAACTTCCTGACGGAAGAGATATTCGATAAATTCTGAATTACCGCGGGAAAGGATGAGCTGGGCGCCACGATCGTCGCGCTCGATACCCTTGATGAATACCTTGATACGGGATCCAACAGAGTAGTACTCGCCTTCGATTTGCTCGGACTTTGGCATGATACCAGTAGCTTTGCCCATGTCGACGCGAACGAGTTTTGGCTCGACGCGCGCGATGGTTCCGGTAACGACTGTGCCGATTTTGTCTTCAAACATGACAAGTACGGCGTCGCGCTCGGCTTCGCGGAGGCGCTGAATCACAACTTGCTTGGCGGTCTGTGAAGCGACGCGACCAAAGCCGGTGACTTTGTGCTTCTCTTCGACGATTTCGCCGATTTCTTTGCCGCCAGCCTCAGCTAGAGGGATTTCGGTAGCAGGGTTGTATGCTACTTCGTCTTCTACTACTGTGCGCATGACGTATGCGTCGGCTTCGCCAGTATTGAGGTTTAGCTCGGTGCGAACTTCCATGTCTTTGTCGCCGTTGTCTTTGCGCCAAGCGGCTGCAATAGCTTGCTGAATTACATCAAGAACTACCTCTTTTGGTAGGTTTTTTTCTTCGGCAATGACGTCCACCATTGCGGTCATTTGTTTTAGGTCTATTAAATCCATTTTGACTCCTTATATGAAAAACGCCGACCATGCGGCCGGTATTTATGTTTATTTCTGTATCTATAATACGGGAAGTTGGCAGAGGTGTCAAGCGGAACCCTTATTGACATTATTATGCTAGTGTGGTATAATGGGAGTATCAAGTGCTTGCAAGGCACAAAAAACTTTGATACAATATAAGTACTATTTATTACTTATAAGCGCAACAGATTGGATTTCATTCAGTATGACTGGCGCGTTAAGTGTGGGAATTATAAGAACTAATTTAAAAGGAATTTATGAATAATAAAGGAAAGGCAGAGGCTGAGCGCCGAGCAAAACTATTGCAGATGCGCGCAGATCGACTGCCAAATATTAAAAAACAATTTGAAGAAAAACAGGGGCGAAATTTTAACTCCAACTTCAAACCTGGTGGGAAAAATGAGGATGATTCGCGTACGAAGACGGATAAGCCTCAGAAAAATCAGAACAGAAAAGCGCCAGCAGACGGACAGGGTGCCCAAGGTGGCCAGTCTCGTAAGGGTGCAAGACCAAGCAGCAAGAGCCGCGTGAGCGGACGTGGTGCGGCGAGCTCGGAACAGCGACAGGTGAATCTTAGCGTGTCGGTGCGTAAGGGCGAGATGGTGCATCACCAGCGGATGCTTTCGCAGGACGTGAATGCACAGGCGACACAGCATATTATTGGTGTGCCGGTGAACAAATCGCGCTATAACGGCTATAAGGGTAATCAGGTGACGGCTGGGCAGCTACGCAGCGCACGCCCTGACCCAAATGCCGTACGGATTATCCCGTTTGGCGGACTTGGGGAATTCGGTATCGGCAAAAATATGACGATTATCGAGTATAAGAACGAGATTATTATTGTGGATATGGGTACGCTGTTTGCTAATGATGATTACCCTGGCGTGAACTATATGATTCCAGATGTAAAATATCTTGAAGACAACCGCGATAAGGTGAAGGGTATTTTGTTTACTCACGCTCACCTTGACCATATTGGCGCGTGCCGTCATTTGTTGCCAAAATTTGATAAGTTGACGCCGATTTATGCGACGGACTTTACGATTGGTATGATTAAGAAGCAGATGTCGGAATTGCCAGATGAGCCAGATCTTAACTACAACGCGGTAAACCCACTTGAGCATAAGATTATTAAACTTTCGGAGAACTTTAGCGCGGAATTTGTGCATACGCTGCACTCGATTCCGGGCAATACGGCGATTATTTTGCGTACGCCAAATGGCAATATCTTGCTGTCGGGCGACTGGCGATTTGAGCAGAATCCTTTGGGTATTCCTGCAGATTACGACCGTTTGATTGAGGTAGCAAACAAAGAAGGTTATGCGATCTTGATGAACGAGTCGACGAACATTGATAGCCCTGGAAGCCACCCGCATAGCGAATATGACGTAGGTGAGAACTTGGGTAAGGTGATGGATAATTATGTTTCTGGACGAATTATCGTGTCGTGCTTCTCGTCGCAGATTGGTAGGATTGAACTTGTACTGTCTGAGGCTGCAAAGCGTGGACGCAAGGTGGCGTTTGCTGGATACTCGATGATCAATAACGTCGAGGTGGCTTTGCGCGCGAAGGCGATAAAAGTGCCAAAAGACACCATCATGAAGATGGAAGATATTGTGAAGTTGCCAGATGATAAGGTGACGATTGTATGTACTGGTTCGCAGGGCGAGCTAAATGCGGTGCTGAACCGCATGGTGAATGGTTCACATAAGTACATCAAGATTAAGGCGAGCGATACGATTATTTTTAGCTCCAACCCAATTCCTGGTAACGAGCCACACGTGGTGTCGACTGTGGATGGACTATTGCGCGAAGGTGCGCAGGTGATTCAGAACGGCAAGACGCACATTAGTAATGTGGGGCCGCTACACCTTTCGGGGCATGCTTATTACGATGACCATGTGAAGTTTGTGACGGATATGCGACCAAAGAACTATATTCCATATCATGGTGAGTTTTACATGCTTGAGCATAACGCTGAGATGGCAGAGAATGTGGCGGGGATTCCACGCGATAATATTATCGTGACGGACGACGGCGACATTATCGAATTGATGCAAGATCAGAAGATTAGGAAGAATGGGCGAATTCCAGTAGGAAATAAGCTGTTTGATGATGCGGATCAGCCGGTAAATGAAGCGGTGATTAAGGATCGAATTCATATTAGCCGTGAGGGAATCTTTGTGGTGATTTTGACGATGAGTAAGAAGACGGGCCGCTTGATAAAGACGCCGGATATTGTGTCGCGTGCGTTTATCTACTTGGACAATTCGGAAGAGTTGATTGGTAAGATTCGACATTACCTAAGAGCGAAGACGGATAAGTCGATTTCGACGGATCCAGAGCTAAAGGTGCTGAAGGAAGAAATAAAAGACGATATTACGCATATTTTGTTTGACGCGACTGGGCACACGCCAATTGTGATTCCGGTTATCAACAAGGTTTAAATTTGTTACAATGGGGGTATGAAGTTTGTAGTGTTTGATACTGGTACGGGGGGAAAACTATTTGCAAAGGAACTGAGGGGGGCTTTTCCGCAACAGGAAGTGGTTGAAGTAATAGACACGGCGAACTCACCTTATGGCAATAAGTCTGCTGAAGAAATCCGCGAGCTGACCGAAGGGGCGCTGCGCGGATTTTTGCAGGGTACCGAGGCGGTGGTGATAATTTTGGCGTGTAATACGGCAACGGCGGTATGTGCGGATTATCTGCGGACGAAATATCCGCATAGGATAATAGTGGGATTTGAGCCAATGCTGAAGCCGGCGGCGGATCTTACGAAGACTGGTAAGGTGATAGTGCTGGCTACGGAGGCGACGAAGCGTTCGGAGCGATATTCGCGATTGCGTCAGGAGTATGGTGGGGGTATGGATATATATGAGCCAGACTGCAATGGTTGGGCGGCAAAGATTGATGCGGGAACAATGCAGGCGGAAGACGCGAGGGGTGCTTTGGTGCCGTATTTGGAATTGGGGGCGGATGTAATTGTGTTGGCGTGCACGCATTATGTGGCGCTGGAGGAAGCAATTCGGGGATTTGCCGTAAACGCGATGGTGATTGATCCGTTTGACGCGGTGATTGAGCATATCAAAAAGGATATTTTGTAATGAAAATGAAGATTAAGAAGATGCGCGATGGTGCGGTGTTGCCGAAGTACCAGACGAATGGTGCGGCGGGGTTTGATTTTCATGCTTGCATAGGTGAGCCGCTAGTGATGAAGCCGGGGAGCACGGCGACAATACCGACGGGCGTTGGTGTAGAGATTCCGGAGGGATATGAGTTGCAGGTGCGGCCGAGAAGTGGGTTGGCATATAAGCATGACGTAGTGATGTTTAATAGTATCGGTACGATAGATTCTGATTTTCGGGGAGAGATGTTGATGAAACTTGCGAATTATGGTGAAAAAGACTTTGTGGTGGAGCCGGAAATGCGCATTGCGCAGGGGATTGTGGCGAAGGTTGAGAGAGTGGAATGGCTTGAAGTGGAGGAGCTTTCGGAGACCGACAGGAGTGGGGGTTTTGGAAGTACTGGGTTGAAATAGGCAGCAGGTTTTTTATCTGCAAAAATTTGCAATGCATGGAAATACCATGATATAATGATATTGTCTAACTTTAATATTGCATATGAGCCATTGCGGAGTCTACAAAAGGGCACCGCGTAAGCGTTTGGGGCTTTGTTTCTCATATGCAGATGGAAGTTAGACACCTCGCGGTGTCCTTTTTTAGGCACCTAAAGGTGGCAAATATAATTTAGGTGTACAGGTACATGGTTTACGAGGAGAAACAGGGGGAGCGGGCAATCAACATAATATGGGGTTGCCCAAATTGAACTTTTTTAAAGCGAATAAAGAAATTATATATGTTGCAACTTTCCTATCTTGTTTTGTTTTGTCGTTTGTTGTGGGTAGCCTACTCTCCGAGGAGTCGATTGCCCTGACGAATGAAACGGGGGTGCCAGTTGCGCCTTCGCCTGGGTAGTATGTCACGCTGACGTATTCGGTTTCGTAGGTGATGTCTAGGATGAAGTTTAGAGTTTCGCCATTTGAATAGTGGGCGACCTCCTCAACTTGGAAGGATTTTTCGACTGCGGCTGCGTGGGTTGGGGTAGCGAGAATGGAGACGCTTGGAACGAGCATGGCGGCAAGAGCGACGGGGAGAATAATGCGTCGTCGACCCTTCTTGGATTTTGAGCCGATAAATACTGCGAGCGCGATAATTCCAATGCCGCCGAGTGCGACGTATGGGAAGATTTCGGATACACCACTATTGTCGCTAGATGAATTTGCGCCGGTGGATGGTACTGATGGGGCGCCGCCGTTTTCCTGTGAAGGAGATAGAGTGAAGGCGAATTGTAGGGCTTCGGATGTGGCGAGACTACTGGCGGAGCCGCTCATTTGCCCAGATGTTAGTGTGAGCTTTGCGCTTGGGTTTGCCGATGCGGCGCTGACATTATTTATTGCATAGAGATTTTGATTGGTTATCTCTACCGATACGGTAATTTCATCGTCTGTTTCGTAGAGGGTTTTGTCGAGAGTGAGGGATGCCTCGACGCCGCCTTCTTCTATGGTTGTGGCGTGGGTGCTGGGAGCGAGTGGGTTGAATAGGAGGGTAGCTAGGGCTAATATTAATATTGATTTTTTGAAGAGATGCTTTGCGCTCATGTGAATACCTATATATTACATTTTACAGTTTAAACACTAGCACGTTTGTTGGAGAAAGGTAAGGTAGGCTGCGCGTATGATGATGCCCCTTTAGAAGTAAAGCTTGCATATATATATGTCCATGCTTAAATAAGTATAAGCAAGAGAAGCGCTTATCGCGTTTTTGCCGAAGTAGAGTATCGGGAAATAAAAAAGTAACATATTTTTCTGCGAGAGAAGGTTCAATTATTCTCCAATGATAATAAAAAATAAAATCCCAAAGATTTCTTTTTTCATAGCTGCGCTAGCGGTTATTTTGACTCCTGTGGGCATATCTATATGTCACTTAATGCGAGCTCCGGACAACGCGAATGCTGCATTCGAAGCGTTATCTATTTTTCCAAAAAGCGGTAGCGTCGCTGGTGGAACGGAAGTTGACATTTCAGGAGTGGATTTTGATGAGCTGATGGGCGTTGAGATTGTGCAGATTGACGCGAGTATGGGCTCTTCGATAGCGCTCGATGTAGATGGCCAAGTTTATGCTTGGGGTGGTGGCTACGTTGGGGATGGATCTACTGGCGCCCACTATGTGCCGACTAAGACGGATATTTCGATTGTTCCAGAAGGAGAGAAGATTATAGGTGTTTCGATAGGTCAAAGCCATAGCTTAGCACTAGATTCTGCAGGAAATGTTTATGCATGGGGATATAATAGCGGCGGTCGACTCGGAGATGGAACTAGTACCACGCGCCTTACGCCAGTAAATACTGATCTTTCAATTGTTCCTAGTGATGAGCAAATCGTGGCAATTTCTGCTGGTGGTTATTATTCGCTCGCGCTGAGTTCATCGGGTGATGTTTATGGTTGGGGATATAATAGTGGCCAGATTGGAGATGGGACTACGACTACCCGTCTTACTCCGACAAAAACTGATCTTTCGATTGTGCCGAGTAGTGAGAAGATCGTTGCGATTGCGGCTGGGTATGAATCGTCGCTTGCGCTGGATTCTGCGGGAAATGTTTACGGATGGGGCGGGAACTTTAGTGGTTAGATTGGAGATGGGACTACCACAACTCGACTTACGCCAGTAAAAACAGATTTTTCGATTATATCGGGTGGGGAGAAAATCATTGCGATTGCGGCGAACGGGTTTAATCAAAATAGCTCGTTAGCTTTGGGTTCCGAAGGGAATGTTTATAGTTGGGGCTCGAACCGAAATGGACAGCTTGGAAATGGAACTACGTCATGGAGCTACGTTCCGATAAAGGCTGATTTTTCGGCTGTGCCTAGCGGTGAGAAAATTGTGGCAATTTCGACATCTGGTGACGGAGGCTCTTTGGCGGTCGATACCGCGGGCAATGTGTATAGTTGGGGGGATAACTCAAATGGACAACTTGGAGATGGCACTAACGAAGCAAAGTACACCCCCGCGATGATAAATGTTGATTTGCCAAATGGAGAAAAAATCGTATCCGTTGCGTCTGGAGAGAACGATTCGGTACTTGCGAGAGGGTATCATTCGCTTGCATTAGATTCCACAGGAAAAGTGCATGCGTGGGGATGTAATTATAGTGGACAGTTGGGTATCGGTAATACTGTCGAGTATGCGACGCCGATAAAAACTGATTTTTCGATACTTCCAGAAGGACGAGAGATTGTGGAGGTTGCAACTGGGTATGCCCATTCGCTTGCGCTTGATTCGGCTGGGGATGTCTATGCGTGGGGTTATGATTACTTCGGCCAACTTGGCGACGGGTCTAGCGGCTATACTACGTATAAAACATCTGCAATTTTGATTGACTTTTCGATTGTGCCAAGTGGTGAAAAGATAGTTTCGATAGTGGCAGAAGGTCATCATTCGTATGCAATAGATTCTGCTGGGAATGTCTACGCTTGGGGCAGAAACAATAATGGTCAGCTTGGGGATGGCACGACAACGACGCGTGCAGTTCCGACTAAGACTGATCTTTCGATTGTGCCAAGTGGCGAAAAGATTGTGGCGATTGAGAGTAGTACCAGCGTTACGTACATATCTGGCGGTGCAGTAAATTATTTCCATACGCTTGCGCTAGATACTGCGGGGAATGTCTATGCATGGGGGTACAACACCCAGTATCAGCTAGGAGATGGCACTAGAACCACTAGGACTACTCCGATCAAGGTTGATCTTTCGATGGTACCGAGCGGTGAAGAGATTGTAGCGATTTCGGCTGGGGGCGAATTCTCTCTAGCGCTAGATTCTGCCGGAACAATATATGCATGGGGATATAATGGCAATGTCGGTAGGCTTGGAATTGGCAATACGACCGCTCAGACAACCATCGTGAAGACTGATCTTTCGATTGTGCCAAGTGGTGAAAAGATTGTGGCGATTGAAGCTGGGGTGAATGGTTCTATGGCGCTAGATTCTGCTGGGAACCTTTATGGTTGGGGGTCGAACAGTAATGGAATAATTGGAGACGGAACAACTGCAACTCAGCTGACGCCAGTAGCGGTTGATACTTCTGCAATACCAAGCGGGGAAGAGATAGTGGCGATGTCGAAAGCGATGTATGTTAATACGAATGGCAATAGCGGTGATGGGTCGCCAGAATATTCGGTCATAATGGATTCCGCAGGCAATATCTATACTTGGGGTATGAATACTTATGGTCAGTTGGGGGATGGGACGAAGACTAATAGGTCTATCATGGCGAAAGTTGAGATAGCGGCTATGCCTGATGATGCGCGAGCGGTGTCATTCTCGGCGAAAGGCGGACACACGTTGGTGGTAGGATCGGACGGCGGTATTTATGCTTGGGGATGGAACTACTATGGTCAGCTTGAAAATGGACTTAGTTACTCGATTTATTCGGCAAACCCGACAGATTTTTCGGAATTTGAACCGGATGTTTCGGTAATGATTGGAGGCAATGAATGTTTGAATGTGAAAGTAGTGAGTATTACGTCGATTAAGTGTACGACTCAGGCGCACGCGGCTGGGGCTGTCGACGTAGTGGTTAGTAATGGGCTTGAGTTTTCTACGCTTAGGGCCGGGTATACGTATCTTGATATGGGCGTGCCAAATACGGGCGCGTAGCTGACTCCGGGGGGGTGCTCTTTTTGGATTTTATTGAGAACAAAAAAGACAACCTGTGATGGCTGTCTAAGAAGCTCGATGGTGCCCGCGACTGGAGTTGAACCAGCACATCGGTGAAGATACTAGCACCTGAGGCTAGCGCGTCTGCCAATTCCGCCACGCGGGCATGGGGAGATTATATCATATTCTGGACTTGCAAAAAAGCAATAAATAGCTTATGCTAATAATTAAGAGTGTCATTACATTAAGAGAGTTAGACTTTTGGATGCTGGTTAAGTTCAAGAAGGAGAACTTGTATGCGTCTACGAAAGAATATTTTTCGCGCCACTACATTTACGCTAGTTGGCGTTTTTGGTATCGGAGCGATTTTTGCGGTAAATAGCTTGCCACAAGAGGAGACGACCGCAGTTTCCGGATCTTGGGCTAATTTTGTGAGCACCGCATGGATGAACGATAGCG
The DNA here is from genome assembly GCA_047974525.1 of Saccharimonadales bacterium (SeqCode). Taxonomy (GTDB): domain Bacteria; phylum Patescibacteriota; class Saccharimonadia; order Saccharimonadales; family Saccharimonadaceae; genus UBA2834. The sequence goes on along the minus strand of JBKECJ010000002.1, from coordinate 81,172 downwards.
ATGCGCGATATAAAAACTACACCGAAACTCCTGGTTCGTCGGAGAGTTCGCCGTATTTGATTAAGACGGCGGAGGAGTTTTCGGGCATTCGAGCTTTTGAAAGCGGCAGCGCGCTGGCTGGAAAATACATGATGCTTGCAAATGATATTGATTTGTCGGCACATTATTGGGATCCGATTGAGCTATATGGCGCTGGTGATTCTGAGGACGATATGTATAATATCGACTATTCAAATGACAACTGGCTGTCGGGCGATGAAGAGACTGTGCACTTTGATGGCAACTCGGTGAAGATTACTGGCATGGTAGTTGATAACGTATATGACCAAGTATTGATTTACGCTAACGAGCCATGGGGCGACTATGCTTGGCCAGTTGAGGCGGGATCTACCGGGCTATTTAGCTTTGCCTATAAGGCGAGAATTGCCAATGTGAATTTGGTTTCGCCAAAGATTACGCTTTCGGAAACTTCTGGAATTGAAGCGACTGGCGATTTGGGCTGGCGCGAAATTGATGTGATGGATGTGGCTGGCACGATTGTGGGCGCGTCGCATAACTCACGCGTAATAAATACGCACGTGAGCGATCCGCAGATTGACTATACGGCTTCGTTTGGTGAGGCGATTGACGATAATGATTATCATTATGCGCCGAGCAGAATTATGGTAGGCGGTATGGTTGGCTATGCGTTTGGGCAGACAGTTGCGTCGAATAGCTCAATTAAGGGCGGGGCTATAAATGTTGCGCCGATCGTGAATGAGACATTGATTGATGATGAAGGTGATATTTGGATGGGCTCGCTGGATGAAGGTGGTGTCGCAGTTGGCGGGATCGTTGGGTTTAATTATCAGAGCGTGGTTTTGAGCACGTGTAATGGCTCGGACATTTCGTTTACGGATGCGGGCTATACGCTAAACTCAAATCGAGGCAATGAAGTTGAGAAGAGCTTTGCGCTGAATAGCTACCAAGTTGCGGTGGGTGGAATTGTGGGGAATAGTAGTACGCAGTATAGTTTTCAGGCATGTATATATAACTCTTGCGCACATAGTACCCTTAGTGTGAGAACGACACAGATCGGTGAATCGTATACGGGCGGTATCGTGGGCGTGCTTGCGGACGACTCGATGATAAATAACTACTTTGATGGCAACTTTGCATCGACCGGCATGTACGTGGGTGAGATTGTGGGTGGACTATATACGGATCCGGCAGACGGCTATGTGATTGCGTCGAACTATTACTTGGATCGCGGTACAGACCCATATGGCACCAGCTACGAAGCGAGTTATGGCGGTTTTGGAGTAATTACTACTACGGCGAAATTGACGGATGATTTGAACGCGGGTAGGCAAGCAGTCATTAAAGATAGCTTTGGCCATGCGGCGGGCGAACTCAGCGAAGAGTTCTTGGAATCGCAGGTGGCAACTTGGGCGATACAGGATGGCTCGCATCCTTTGGACTGCGTAGGGTCTCTCAAGGTTGGCTTGGTGTCCCCAAATACAGAGAGCATCGTTGTGCCTGATACGGGCGCAAAATAGAAGCTTAAATTTACCTTAAAAAACTATTGACTAAAGTGCTTATGTGAGCTATGATAGGGGAGTAAAAGGTCATGTAAACAAACAGACAGAAGCAAACTATTCAGGCAGACAAATGTAGTTGTCGTTGGGTATTGTTTTCTACCGGTAACATAAAAACAAAATGGAACAGGAGAAACAAAAATGTCCAAAACTATTACTAAAGTTATCGCCGGAATCGGGATTGTTGCTGGTATCGGTGTTGCTGCATTACCACTTAGCTCTTACGCTGCTGATGTTGCGGTGTCGTTCGTAGTGAAGCCAACTTTGGCGGCTGCGCCGACGATTTGTGCAAGCGCTGCTGCGGCTGCCGCTGCGTCAAATACTGTGACGACTGTGGACTGTACAGTTGGATATAGCGCGAATGGCGGGGCGAGCGTTTCTATTAAGGGCAAAGACGCCGTATTGACTTTGGTCTCTGGCTCAAACTCTATCCCAGTAGTAACGGGAACTCCAGCAAGCTTGACGGCAGGCACGCCAGCTTGGGGCTATAAGTTCATAGCAACGACTCCAGGTGCAGGGACTGGTGGCTTGACGGCCACTATTACAAACTACGCAGCCATTACTGCGGCAGACGTGACGGTTGGATCGAACACCGCACCCGTAACATCCGCGCTTGGTACGTTTACCTTTGCTGCGGCAACGGCAATCACCACGCCAGCTGGTACATATACTGATACTGTGACTATTTCGGTTACCCCAGCAGCATCGTAGTCTATCAGTTAAAGCTCAATATAAACACAAATACCGTCTTGAAAAGGGCGGTATTTTGCAATATACTAGGGGAAATAATACATAAGTGGAGTGTGAAATGAAATCCAAATTGCATATATTGCTAGGAGTTGCGGTTGTCTTTGTGCTGGGTCTGGGTGCCAACTTAAATAATTATGCTAAAGCCGAGGATCAGGGTGCGACTGAGGCGTCTAGTTCGGATATTGCGGTGTCGCCGTCGATTGATAAGCTGGGATATTTGAAGCCAGGGGAGACATACGAGCGAACGATGACGATTGTGAATCCTTCGGATAAAACAACTTCATTTAAGGTGAATACTTCGAGCTTTTGGGTTGAGAATGAATCATACGAACTAAAGTGGGGCGTGTCGGAAAGCCAGTACGGCAAAATTGCCGAATGGACAGACATTGATAAAACGAAAGTCCATACGATAGATGCGGGTGAGACTTACAAATTCGACTATACGATTACCGTGCCAGAAGATCAGGCGGGTGGTGCGCAGCGCTTGATGGTGACAATTGTGCTGGGGTCGAAGGGCGATGCGGGCTTCGTGACTACAGAAACACATATCAATACTTTGGTCTATGCGAATATCGAGGGCGAAATTCATCCTGATGCCGAAATATTGGCGCATAGTATTCAGAATTTTTCGTTTTCACCAAGTGTTGTGACGCGATCGACGATTAAGAATACTGGCGACGTGGATCTTGATGTGAAGTACAAACTATACGTTGCGGATTTTTGGAGTGGCGACGAGGCATATACGTCTGAAGAGGATAAGATTTTGATGACGGATAGTACTAGGATGTACGAGCATATTTGGAGCGGGGCGCCTGCGCTTGGCGTGTTTAATGTGACGCAAGAAATTACCTTGATGGGCGAAGTGCAGACATTTACTGGCGTGACGATTATTTGTCCGCTATGGCTAGTGCTATTGATTGTGATTGCGATTGTATTAATAGTGATTTACTTTATCCATAAGAGTAGCAAGCGAAAAAAGCAGCGCGCTTAGGGCTTCAAAAATGGAGCGAATAATCTTTGTTGACAAGCCTAGTGAGATGACGAGTTTTGGGGTTGTGGTAAGGGTGAGGCGGATTTTGAGTGAGGAAGAGGGGCAAAAAGTGAAGGTAGGGCATACTGGAACTTTGGATCCGTTTGCGACTGGGCTAATGGTGTTGCTGGCGGGGAAGGCTACGAAAAAGGCGCCAGAATATAGCAAGCTGGACAAGATTTATGAGGCGACGATAAGGCTAGGGGCGACTTCGACGACGGGTGATCCGGAGGGCGATATCCATGAAAACGCCGATATTACAGAGGTGGAGCGCGAGAAACTTGTACAAGTTTTGAAGGGTTTTGTGGGGGAGATTGAGCAGACGCCACCGATTTTTTCGGCGATAAAAATCAATGGGGAGCGGGCATACAAGTTGGCGCGCAAGGGCAAGGAAGTGGAAATGCCGACGCGTCGCGTGATGATTTATGAGCTGGAACTTTTGGACTATGCGTGGCCGTATGTGAAGATTCGGACGCATGTATCGAGTGGTACGTATATTCGTAGTTTGGCGGAAGATATAGGTAAGGAGCTGGGGGTGGGGGCGTATGTGGCGAGTTTGCGTAGGACGAAGGTTGGGGAGTTTGACCTCGCTCAGGTGCCGCTGATGCCGGTGCCAAAGTAGTGTACAATAGAGATATGAAAATTGCGATTTTGGGATATGGCGTTGAGGGCAAAAGTGTTGAGAAATATTTTTTGGAAGCAGGCGCGGAGATTACGATTTTTGATGAGGCGCAGGGTGATGACTTTGGCGCGATAGATTTTGGTGGGTATGATTTGGTGTTTCGATCGCCTTCGGTGCGACCGGAAAAGATCAATTCGGCTAATGTGACTAGCGTGACGAGATATTTCTTTGATAAATGTCCAGCGAAAATTATTGGCGTGACAGGAACGAAGGGCAAGGGGACGACCTGTTCGCTGATTGCGGCGATTTTGCGCGAGGCGGGCAAGAAAGTGTGGCTGGTGGGAAATATTGGCGTGCCGGCAATTGGCGTACTGAATGAAGTGGGCGCAGACGATGTGGTGGTGTATGAGATGTCGAGCTTTCAGCTGTGGGATTTGGAAAAATCTCCTCATGTGGCGGTAATTACGACGATCGAGTCAGACCATATGGACGTGCATAGAGATTTTGATGAGTATTTGCAGGCAAAGGCGAATATCGTGCGGCACCAGACGGATGGCGATGTGGTGATTTTCGATAAGACGAGTGCGGATGCGACGAGGCTGGCGGAGATGTCGGCGGGTGAGCAGATTGGGTATCCGAGTGGTAATTTTGCAGAACTATTGGATGCGCTGGCGATTCCAGGTGAACATAATCGCAAGAATGGGGAGGCGGCGATTTTGGCATGTGGACAGATGGGGGTGAGTGATGAGGCGGCAATAAAGCGAGGTTTGGGAAGCTTCGACGGATTGCCTCATAGGCTGAAGCTGGTGCGCGAATGGCGGGGAGTGAAATTTTATGATGATAGTATTTCGACGACGCCGGGGAGTGCGATTGCGGCGATAAGAGCATTTGCTGAGCCGAAGATTTTGATTTTGGGTGGGTCACGAAAAGGGGCAAGTTTTGCGGGGCTGGCAAAAGAAATCGTGGAATCAAACGTGAAGAAGGTATATTTGATTGGCGTGTCGGCGGATGAAATCGGGGAGCTGCTGAAGGCGGATGGCTACATGGCGACGGAGAACTTGGGGATGGACAAAACGATGGCGGATATTGTAAAAATTACAACATCTGGTGCGGAGGCGGGCGACGTGGTGGTGTTGTCACCGGCATGCGCGAGTTTTGATATGTTTAAATCATATGCGGATCGCGGTGAGCAGTTTATCGCTGGCGTGGAAAAATTGGAGGAATAATGTTTGAAATAAAAAAACGACTAGAAACAACACAGGGGGATTTTTTGGAGAGCTGGAAAAAGCTAGAGCTTGATAAGAAATTGCTTGAGCTTACGGCTTTGGAGGCAGAAGTTGCGGTGCCGGAGCTTTGGAATAATCCCGATGAGGCGCGTAAGAAGACCGAAGCGCTGGCGAGATTGCATGAGGATGTTGATGATTGGCGTGTGTTAAAAATGCAGCTTGAGGATATTCATGAATTGATTGATCTCGCGGATGAAAGCTTGGCGGAAGAAATAACCGATCAGCTGGTGGCGATGGAGGAGAAGCTGAAATCATTGCGGCAGGCGCTGAGGTTTACGGGCAAGTTTGATGGAGGTGACGCGATACTTCGGATAACTTCTGGAGCTGGCGGAACGGAAGCGATGGACTGGGCGGGAATGTTGGAGCGAATGTATCTGAGGTGGGCGGAAAAAGAAGGCATGAAGGTGACGAACTTGGAGCGGGTGACTGGCGACGAGGCGGGAATTAAGACAAGCGTACTAGAGATAACGGGGCGAAATGCGTACGGCAGGTTGAAATCTGAGCATGGCACGCATAGGCTAGTGAGACTTAGTCCGTTCAATGCGGATAATTTGCGACAGACCTCCTTTGCACTAGTTGAGGCTTTGCCGGTAATCAAGGACGATACGGAGACGAAAATAAATCCAGATGACCTGCGAATTGACGTGTATAGAAGCGGTGGTCATGGTGGGCAGAGCGTGAATACGACAGATAGCGCGGTGCGAATAACGCATTTGCCAACGGGTATTGTGGTGGCGATTCAGAACGAGCGAAGTCAGGTGCAGAACCGCGAGAAGGCGATGGAGCTGCTGCGCGGAAAACTGGAGCAGATGCGAGTGGAGCAAAATGCGGAGTCGATTGACAAGCTGCGCGCGGGCGAAAGTGCATCTTGGGGGCAGCAAATCCGAAATTATGTGCTCCATCCGTATAAGTTAGTGAAAGATACGCGTACAAAGTACGAAGAAAACGATGCAGAGGGAGTGCTCGACGGCAAAATCAATGGTTTTATTGAAGCGTTTCTAGACAAATAGCGTAGTGCTTGTGTTATACTTAATCCATAATGATATTGCTTAATCGCGTCACTAAAATTTACTCGGGGGATAAAGTCCCAGCACTTGATGAGGTGACTTTAAATATTCAGGCAAAGGAATTCGTGTTTTTGGTGGGCAAATCTGGTGCAGGAAAATCTACATTGATGAAGATGCTGACTCGAGAAGAGCAGCCGACAAAAGGTAAGATTTTGGTGGGCGGAATTGATTATGATCACTTACGCAAACGCCATATTCCACATCTAAGGCGACGTCTTGGCGTGGTGTTTCAGGACTTCAAGTTGCTGCCGAACCGTACAGTATACGAGAACGTGGCGTTTGCTTTAGAGATTGCTGGGGTGTCGAGTCGCGAAATAAAGCGAACTGTGCCGACTGTGCTTGAGCTAGTTGGTTTGATTGATAAGGGGCATAAGTTTCCAGCAGATTTGTCTGGCGGTGAGCGACAGAGGGTTGCGATTGCGCGCTCGATGGCGCGTCAGCCAAAGATTTTGATTGCAGATGAGCCAACGGGCAACCTTGATCCAGAAACTAGCTGGGGCATCGTGCATCTTCTTGAAGAGATTAATAATTTTGGAACAACGATACTAGTTACGACGCATAATGAAGAAATTGTAAATACATTGCAGCGCCGAGTGGTGACGCTAAAAGACGGAAAGATTATTGGTGACCAGAAGAAGGGCGGACATTACGACCTTGAGGCGCCAGCCGAAAAGCGCGCAGTAAAAGCCCCGGGGCACAAAATCGAAGAGAAAATGAAGCCACGACCGCAGATTTTTGTGCGGGAAACACCTAAGCAACCTGTGGCTCAGCCCGCAATGCAGCCTGTGGTGAAGAAAGTTGAGCAAAAACAGATTAAGCCAGTCATGAAACAGAAGATGAAAATACCGATTAAGCCGATTGCGAAGAAGATTGTGCCGAAACGACCATTAGGTAAGAAAAATATAAAGATAGCTTGAGGTAATAGATGAAGAAACCACAGGACGAAATAGAAGTTCGCAGCCGCAGTAACTTGAAGCGGATGGTGAAGACCCAAAAACACCGCGGGCGATCGACGGCGCGAGTGCTAAAGTATGGTACTCAGAGCTTTGCGCGCAATACGTGGTTAACGATTGCAGCGATTGCGATTATGACGATCACGCTGCTTGTGATGTCGGCCACGCTTATTATTACTAGCGCAATGGGCACGGCGATTGATATGGTGCGTGAGCAGGTGGACATGTCGATTTATGTGAAACAAGAGACGACGCAGTCGGAAGTTGATGAGATTGTGGGGCGAATTAGCCAATTGCCGAGCGTGCGCGGGGTGAGCGTAGTAAGCTATGAGGCGGCGTTTATTGAGTCGACCGAAAAAATGATTGCCGATAATAATATCACGGACGAAACTGTGATTGAGGAAATGATGGACGCGCCAAATAAGTTCCCATGGACGCTGAATGTGAAAATTATCGACTTGAATGATCCGAGCGAGCTTGAAGAGTTTGTGGCAAATGATGAGTCGATAAAGGACAAGTTAGACGCAAAAGAACCTAGCTTTGCTAGCTCGCACCGAGAGATGATTAACAATATTGCGTCCACGATGAATGGAATAAAGATTGGCGGCTTGATTGCGGCGGCGGTATTTGCGGTGATCGCGGTATTGGTGGTATTTAATACTGTGCGAATGGCGATCTTCAACCGCAAAGAAGAAATTCAGATGATGAAGCTAATTGGCGCAAGCAAGAGCTTCGTGCGCGGGCCATTCGTGGTTGAGGCGATGCTGTATGGTGTTGTGGCGGCGGTGATTGCTGGCGTGATCGCGTTTGGCTGTGTGACGATTCTGGACGGGACGTTTGGTGGCACGCTAGAGCCAACAGTAGACTTTATATGTAAGTGGTGGCCACTACTTGGCGCAGGGCTGTTGGTCGGCGGTATGCTACTTGGTATTTTCTCAGCATTGCTGGCAACTAGAAAATACCTAAAAATGAAATAATAAGTTTGGTATTCTGAGAATAGTGCATCTTGCCAAAAGCGGTTTATCATGCTAGAGTAGAGTTATGAAGAAGCTTATGCTTATTTTATCTAGTGTAGTCGTGGCGTCTGTTGTAGCTGTGACTAGCCTGTTGCCAACTCCAACGGCGGACGCGGTAACGCAAACAGACTTGAATAATATCCGCAATCAGCTGAGTGAAATTCGGAGCAAAATTAGTGGCTACGAATCAGAGGCAAAGAAACTAGCGGCAGCGGCAAATACGCTGACCAATAAAATCGCCCAGATGAAGGTAGAAGAAAGTTTGTTGGTGGCGCAGATTGAGCTTAGTCAGGCGGAGTATGATGAGCTGATCGGCAGGATTGAGGCACTTGAAAAACGAATTGCAGCAAATGCGGAAACAATTGGCTATATTATTACTCAGTATTATTATAATGACGACGTGTCGCCAATTGAGCGACTAGCTAGCTCGGATAACTTTGCGAGCTTCGTGGATGAAGAGGCGAGATTGTCTAGCCTTGCCGATACAGCTACGAACACCATTGCGGAGAATAAGCAATTGAAGGCAGAATCGGAAATAGCGAAGGCGGAGGCGAAGCGCAAGCTTGATGACTTGAATCAGCAAAAAATCGATTTGGTGAACTCGCGAAATGAGCAACAGAAATTATTAGATCAAACGAAGGGTCAGGAAGCGGCATACGAGAATATGAAGGCCGCAGCAAATACCGAGAAGGAAAAATTGGAAGCGGAGCAGCAAAGAATATTAGCGGAGCTGGCGGCGTCGGGTGGCGCTTCGGGCATGACGCCAGGTGATCCAAACAAGGGTGGTTATCCATATAGTAGCGAGTGTCCAGCGGCAAAATACAATGGTACGCAGCGCGCAGATGCTTGGGGCATGTATACTTGCGAGTGCGTAAGCTATACGGCATGGCGAGTTTCAAATTCCTACGGCAATATGCCATATTGGGGCGGTAAGGGAAACGCAAACCAATGGTATTCTAATGCGAAGAACGCCGGCATCCCAGTTGGATCAACGCCAAAGGTTGGTTCGGTAGGCGTAACGTCGTCGGGCCCTTATGGTCACGTGGTGTGGGTAGAAGCGGTTTCGGGTAATCGCGTATATGTTTCTCAGTACAATTATGCAATCGCGGCAATCAATTACAAAAAGGGTGAATATTCGGAAATGTGGGTAAGTGCTAGTTCTTATAGTTATATATATTTCGGTGACTGGAAGTAAATGAGGCTGTGCTACAATTAGGGGATGAAAGAGCGAAAGGTTAATCTTGGGTCAGCGATAATTGGAGGGGCACTTACATTAGTAATTGGGCTGGCGATTGGGTTCAACTGGGACTCGCTCGTAACGGAATTTGGCCCATATTTTGGGATGAAGAAAACCGCTTCGGTGAGTTTTGAATCGCTGGAAGATTTGTATAGTCAGTTGGCGGCGAATTACGATGGCGACATCGACAAAACGAAGGTGATTGAAGAAGCGAAGCGGGGGCTAGTGAATGCAGCGGGCGATGCGTATACGTATTACTTGACGAAGACGGAAGCAGAAGACTTTACGAAAAGCCTGAACGGCGATGCGGGTGTGGGTGTTGGCGTGGAGATTGGCGAGAGGGATGGCTGGGTAAAGGTGCTCAGGACAACTCCAGACAATCCAGCGCGACGTGCGGGGATTCTTGTAGGTGACATTATTTATAAGATTGATGGCGACGACGTGACTGGACTTTCGAGTGAGGAAGTAGCAAATCGAGTGCGTGGTAAGGCGGGGACGCAGGTGACCGTGACGGTCGTGCGCAATAACGAAGAAAAAGAATATACGATGACGCGCGAAGTGATTAACAATGTGAGCGCATATATTGATTATAAGGATGACAATGCGATTCTAACAATTACGCGGTTCGATCAGGATACGGGGAGCTTGGTGAAAGGTCTTGCTCAAGAAGCGAAAGACAAGGGCGTGAAGAAAGTCATTCTAGATTTGCGTGGCAATGGCGGTGGGTATGTAAGTGCTGCAAAAGATGTATTATCATTGTGGGTGGATGGGCAGCTGGTGGCGCAACAAAAATCTCAAGATGGAGTATATAACGAGAAAACTTACGCATCTCGCGGGCAAGCTATTCTTGCCGATATGCAGACTGTGGTTCTCGTGAATGGATCTTCAGCTTCGGCGGCAGAGATTGTAGCGGGTGCGCTAAAAGATTACGATAAGGCGACGCTGATTGGCGAAACGACTTATGGCAAGGGCAGCGTGCAATCATTGATTACTTTGGACGGCGGAGAAATGCTAAGGGTGACAATTGCCAAGTGGTATACGCCAAACGGCAAGAACATAAATGGTGAGGGGATTGAGCCGGACGAAGTGGTGGAGCGTACATTTGAGCAAATCAATAAAGAGGTTGACCCGCAGCTTGAAGCGGCGTTAAAGTATTAAAAAGGAGAAATATGGACAAAGAATTTGATGTCTTTCAATGGGCAAATGCAGTAGATGAAGTGAAGAATAACGTAAGTGTAGAGCTGTTCTTGTTCAATAAAAACTATACGCCGTACAAGGTGCGCTATTCGGATGGCTTGACGCAGAGCGTAAAGGCAATGTTTATGCTTGAGGCGATTAACTATGTGATCAAAGAGGCTGATAAGGGCCTAGAGTGCCGTGATTATGAGCTGAGTGATGGCGAAGATAAGGTGATTTATAAGGTTGGTCTAGAGAAAGTGGGGCGGGCGGAGACCTTGATTCATTTGATTGAGAATGAATATAAAGACATTGCGTTTTTTACCGATAACGAGCATGAGTTTAAACGAATCAAGGGTATCTTGGCAAAGTTTTCTTACCCAGGCGAAGATGGTCAGAAGGTATTTTATATTGCAAAGGGAATTGCTGCGAGCTCGGCGCTAAAAGGAAAAGTGAGCTGGGAGCTGAATGGTGAAACTTTGGAGCCGCTAACTGCTGATATTGCCATTAAGATGCCAGAGGCAAACGAGACTGCGATTATCGATGGAATGATTGTGATTTTCAACCAAAGTAAGTTTGAGAAATTGTTTCAGTATGACTATAAGTCGCAGGTGATTTCGGAACAGAAGGCAAAAGAATTGATGGACGCGTATGGGCTGAGTTTTCCAGAAGGCTTGACTTTGAATGCTTTGCTTGAGGACAAAAAACCGCTCGTGAAGAAATTGCAGGGAATTGAAGTTGGCGAAATGAAGCAAGATCAGCTGCTGGAATATGCGGACGAAATGAGGCTCGAGCTGATGACGGACGATCAAGAAAAAATTATTATTATGGATGATAAAGATTTGGGGATGTTTGTGAATCTTTTGAACGAGGACTATTTTGTATCGCCAGTAAATGGAAAGCGCTACGAAATTAAGAGCAAGAAATTGCTTGACGAGCCAGACGGCGAACCGCCACGAGGCTAAAATGCTAATTGATACACATTGCCATATTCACGATAAAGAAATGTTTTTGCTCGATCCGGACGAGGTGCTGGCGCGCGCAAAAGCGGCTGGTGTGGAGCGAGTGATTGTGATTGGTGCTTGTCCGACGGACGCACGGCACGCGCAGGAGTTTGCAGCGACGCGCGAGGGAGTGTTTTGGGCGTATGGCTATCATCCGGGCGAAAAAGAGGAGCCGTTTGAGTTTTTCCGTGACGATAAGTTAGTTTCGATCGGTGAGATTGGCTTGGATTATCATTATGGACGCGAAGATAGAGATGCTCAAATTAAACGATTTGAGATGATGCTTCACGTTGCGCAGCGCGAGGAATTGCCTGTGAATTTTCATGTGCGAGAGGCTTTTGAGGATTTTTGGCCGATTGTGGACGATTTTCAGCTGAAGGGCGCGGTACTACATTCTTTTTCGGATTCTGAGGAGAACTTAAATAATGGCATAAAAAGAGGGATGTTTGTAGGGGTAAATGGGCTAGCAACATTCGCAAAAATACCATTGCCACCTCTGGAGTGGATGGTTTTTGAGACGGACGCTCCCTTCTTGACTCCAAAGCCATTCCGTGGTACAATAAATGAGCCGGGCTATGTGAAAAATATAGCCGATTGGGTGGCGGTTAACCAAGAGCGGACATTTGGCGAAGTGAGCGAAATCACGACGCGAAATGCCGAGAGATTATTTAACCTCTAGGAGAATGAATGGACGAAATCGACAAATCGGTATTTAAAATACCTGGATTTGAAAACGCCGAGACGTCTAATTTTGACGCAAAGAAGGAAACTGTAGTAGCAGTTGCTTCTGAGGCGGTAATCGTGGAGCCGGCTGCGACTAATGTAGTTGCGGAGAATATCACGCCGATCGAATCGAAAGATATCGTGCCAAAAGAAATTATTGTCAAAAAAGAGGTTGATCAGAATTTTTATAATGAGTTAACTGCTATCTCTGAGGAGATTTTGGAATGCCGTTCAAAGATATTAGAACATTGCTAAGAAAAAAGGAAGATCCTGAAGCTGAGGCTGAAAAGCGCCGCGTAAAAAAAGAAGCGGAGCTCTTGAACGCCGAATCCGCGCTTGGCAGGAAGATTTTTGGTGCCGTGCCGGAAGGGCATACGCGCGAATTTTTTCACCACAAAAAGAATGTTTGGATTTGGTATGAGAATGGCGTAACGATGCGCTACGAAGTGCGTGAGCACGGGGTATTTAAGAAAATTGATGATGGAAAGTATCAAAAAATTACCGGCAAAGAGCTGGAAAATTTCCTACAAGCAACGAAGGCATATCTCAAGCTTGTAAAAACCCACATTTACGCTTAGAATAAGCGGTATGCTACATCGCCTAAAAGCTCTTCGTACAAACGAGAATGTTTTAATCGCGATCGACACATTAGTGCACAGCAAAGGCACTTTTATGTCGACTTTTTTGATGACGTACATGATACGCACGTCGCTCGAAAATGAGCCGACGGACTTTATCATTTACAAGATGTTTAGCTATATTTTGATGGCGATTTTTGCGATACTTCTGATGGGGTTCTTAAAGCGATATACTCTGCTCTCGTGGCGACTTGGTATGGTATTTGCGGTTGTGCAGGTGCTAGTGATTATGTTTATGGATACGCAATCGTTGTGGTTTCCGTATTTGCTGGCGGCAATTACGGGTATCGAGGCGGTTTTGTACCACCGGCCAAATACGTTCTTTTTGGTGACAGAAGTGCGAAACGATAGAAGGCTGAGGTTTCAAAGTATCAGACAAATTTTTATTGAAGTGGCGAAAATTGTTATGCCGGTGACGCTGGGTTTGCTGATTACTGATCGAGGGTTTTCGCAGGCAGCGATATTTATTTTGATTATTTCGGTTGTACAAGTTTTGTTGTCGTTTTTGTTTAGGCCGTCGCGGGAGCTGCATGAGCGCAAGCACCATTTGAGAGTGATTTGGAAAAAGATTATGTCGAGCTCGCTTTTGAGGCGTGTGATGTATGTGCAGTTTTTGCGCGGGGCATTGGTATCGGGATCGGCGTTTTTGATTATTCCGACATTGATGGTTTATGACTATACGGGATCGGATTTGGACTTGGGTATTATCGCGTCGGTGGCGGCGGTAATTGCAATTGTGATGATTCTGGTTTACCAGCAGTTGAAGCGACGGAAGATCGGCTCGAGATTGTTCTTGGGGATAATCGCGCCGCTCACAATAATTTTGCCGCTGATTTTGGCAATTTGGCCTACGGCATGGGTGGCGATTTTGTTCTATGGATTTACTGTGGCATGTTTTGAAGGTTTCCTAAATATGTTCTTGATGTTGAAGATTCAAAACTGGCTCAAAAAACGAGCTAGCGACCATGCGTACACGCTAGAAGTTGAAGCGGTGAGTGAAGTCTTCCTTTGTACTGGGCGGGTTGCGTCGCTCGCGATTATGCTGTTTGTGTTTATGGCGAGCGGCACGGAATATCTTGCTTGGTTTGCCGTGGCGTGTGCGATATTGGTAGTGCCAATAGTTTTGCTTTCGACTCGTTCTTTGAATAAACAAAAAAATATGGTATAACATTACTATATGATTTATTTGGATCACGCTGCCGCAACGCCGGTCTCAAAAAAGGCGATTGAAGCTATGCAGAAGTATTTTGCAGAGGATTTTTTTAATCCTTCGGCTGCATATTTGCCGGCGGTGAGCGTGCGCAAGGATTATGAAGCGGCGAAAGCGCAAATTGCGGAAGTAATTGGCGCGAAAGGTGCAGACTTAATTGTGACTTCTGGTGCGACGGAGTCTATTAACCTCGCATTCAAGAGCGTGGGCGCCAATGCAAAAGTGCTGGTGTCGGGCGTAGAGCATCCGGCGGTACTGGGAAATGCAAAGCAAGCTGGTAGTTTTGAGGTTGTGCGAGTTGATAAGAATGGGCGAGTTGACGTAGAGGATTTGAAAAGTAAAATTACGCCAGACGTGCAGATGATTTCGGTATGTCTTGCGAGTAGCGAGCTGGGAACGATTCAGCCGTTGTCGGAAATTGCCAATATCGTGAAAGCAGAAAAGCAAAGGCGATTGATGGCGGGTGATCGAACGCCGCTATATCTACACTCGGACGCTTCGCAGGGTTTGGGATTGATGGAAGTGAAGGTGAATCGACTTGGCGTGGACATGCTGACGCTTAATGCGGCGAAAGTATATGGGCCAAAAGGCGTTGGCGTGTTGTGGGTGTCGCATGATGTGAAATTGCAGCCAATTACGGTTGGTGGCGGACAGGAGCGAGGCTTGCGTAGCGGAACGGAAAACGTATCTGGCGTAGTGGGTTTTGCGACGGCGATTCAACAATCGGAAAAGCATTTGGTGAGTGAAAGAAAGCACATAATGAAAATGCGCGATGCGCTAAAAAAGATACTTAGTGCAGAAAAAGATATTATGTTTTTGGGGAACCCGAAGGTGCGGCTTGTGAATTTTTTGCCAATTGCAATTCCGGGGATAGACGCAGAGAGACTGATTTTTAAATTGGAGAGTGAGGGGATTTTGGTTTCGACTGGAGCGGCGTGCTCGGCAAGTAAGGGTGTGAAATCGCGAACTTTGCAGGAGATTGGGCTGAGTGATGAGGAAATTGCGGGGAGCTTGAGGATTAGCTTGGGCAAGCTAAATTCGGAAGACGATATGAAGATTGCGGGTGAGAAAATCTTGAAGGCGATTGCCGAAGAAAAACAACGTCTTGCTGGGATGAGGTCATGACGAAGAGGGTATTTTTGGGAATGAGTGGTGGGGTGGATTCGGCGGTGTCGGCATACATATTGAAGCAGGCGGGATACGATGTGGTGGGCGTGTATATGAAGAACTGGAGCAAAGATTTGCCTGGTATGAAATGTCCATGGGCGGAAGACCTTGCCGATGCGAAGCGTGTGGCGGTGCAACTGGATCTTGATTTTCGGGTGTTTGATTTTGAGAATGAGTATAAGCAGCGCGTGGTGGATTATATGTTGGATGAGTACCAGCGGGGAAATACGCCAAACCCAGATATTATGTGCAACCAAGAGATCAAATTCAAGCTATTTGCAGACGTGGCATTTGAGCAGGGTGCAGATATGATTGCGACGGGACATTACGCCACAGTAATCAAAAACGAGGATGGTTTTTCGCTGGGTGTTGCCGCAGATAGCAATAAAGATCAAACGTATTTTTTGTATCGAATAAATCAGGATGTACTGAGTCGAACATTGTTTCCGGTTGGAGATATGCAGAAGACTGAGGTGAAGGCGCTCGCGAAGGAATTAAACTTGGCAGTTGCTGGAAAATCCGAGTCGATGGGGGTGTGTTTTGTGGGTGAGGCGAATATCAAAGATTTTTTGTCGGAGTACGTAGAGCAGAAGCCTGGCGAAATTCGGGAGGCGGAAACGGATAAGGTGCTAGGTATGCATGACGGGGCGATTTATTATACTTTGGGCCAAAGACATGGGCTGCACCTTACGACGGGATTGCCTTATTATGTTGTGCGAAAGAATATGGAAAAGAATATTGTATATGTGTCGCAAAACTTGAATTATAGAGATTTGTGGCGAGAGGAAGTGACGCTGCGTGAGGTTGTGCTTCGGGGTGAATATGCTAATGAAATAGAGGTGGACGTGAGGGTGCGACATCGTGCGGCGCTGGTGGCTGGAATATATAATCAGGCAGAGGGAATTTTGAAGTTCGCTGAAGCGCAAAAAGCTTTGGCGCCTGGTCAATCGATGGTTTTTTACCGTAAAAATACCTGTATTGGTGGGGGCATATTGAGATAGGGGTTGCAAAATTCGCGAAAATAGCTTATGCTTAATTTAGAGTGTCATTAAGAGAAAAATAAAAAGAGTTAAACATTTTGGATGCTTGCTAAAGTTCAAGAAGGAGAACTTATTATGCGTCTAAGAAAAAACATAGCTCGCGCTTCAACATTTGCGCTCGTGGGCGCATTGGGGGTAGCAGGGTTTATTGCGGTAAATAACAATACTTTGGAAGATTCAACGGCCGTAACTGGCTCATGGGCAACGTTCGTGAGTACGGCTTGGATGAACGAGAGCGATGCGCGGTATAAAGATTATACTGATACGCCTGGTTCTACGGAAAGCTCGCCATATTTGATTCAAACGGCGGATGAGTTTTCTGGGATTAGGGCGTTTGAAAATGGCAGCGCGCTTGCTGGAAAATATCTGATGTTGACGGGCGACATTGATCTGTCGGCTCATTACTGGGATCCAATTGAGCTTTATGGCTCTGGTAGTCCAGAAGATGATATTTGGGATGAGATATATGATGATGGGCAGCTAGATTTGGCGGCCGCTAGTGAAATGGTGCATTTCGACGGAAATAGCATGAAGATTTCTGGTATGAATATCGAGAATACTTACGATAAGGTGATTGCTGGCGGGGATTATAGTACGTATTATACTGGTGCGACCGGACTATTTAGCTATACGTATAAGGCTAGTATTTCGAATATCCGACTTGATAGCCCAATTATAAATTTGACCGAGACCTCTGGTGTGCCTATATACGATAGTAGCTACTATTATGGTGAAAACCCAGTAAGCGACTTGATGGGTTCGGTAGTTGGTGTGGCGCAAAATTCACAAATTGCTGGCGTGCACGTAAATAACCTGAAGCTAGATTATACTGCATCTGTTTGTGACTATCTCACGGATCGTTGTGACGAGCGTAGCTTTAGTGCTGATGGCTGTAACGCGTACTTCTCGCCAGTGCAGATTGTAGCTGGTGGCGCAATTGGACTTTCCTTTGGTGAAACCTTGGTGAGCGAAACTTCCGTGAAGGATGGCGTAGTGAATGTTGTACCGCAAGTTGATGAGACTGCTGGGCCAGGATGGGGCATGTATGCTTTGTATGATGGAATAGTGTCTGTGGCTGGCTTGGTTGGCGTGAACATGCAAAGTGCAGTACTCAGTACATGTAGTAGCGCAGACGTGGTGTTCTCGGATAACAACTATACGCTTGCTATCTATGAAGACGTAGAGCCTTCGGGATATGGATCCGAGACAGAGACAGAGACAGAAAGCATATATTCGTTGCCAAGTGAAGATTTTGAGCAGTATTCGGCAATAACGCGACCGCGTAACGGATACAAGATGTTCTTTGGCGGTTTGATTGGTTTCTCGACGAGTGAGAGCTACAGCGTGAGCGGCGGAGCAGAGGTGAAGTGTATCTACAACTCATGCTCACATAGCAAACTTTCGATTGACGCTGAGCTGTCGTATACTACAGCGATTGGCGGGATAGTTGGATTTGCGCTCGAAGAAAGAATTATGAACAACTATCACGATGGCGTCTTGGCGGAAAGCAGTAGCAATATCTTTGGCGAAATCGTTGGTGGACTTGCGCAGTATGATTACGATGATTCAGCGCTAAAATCCAATTTCTACATGAATCGTGGCTATGATCCAATTGGGATGACGATGGATGGAATTCCGTATACTGGATTTGCACAAATTACGACGGTGGAGGCGTTGGCAGCGAGCCTAAATAATGGGCGAGCATACGTGATGGGCGACCTCGCAAGTCATACAAATATGACATCGGCACAGATTTCCCAGATGACGACCGAGTGGGCAGTACAGGATGGAACTTTCCCACTAGCATGTACGAATAGCCGTTCGGCTGGGCTAGTATTCCCAGACAACCGAATTGATGTGCCTGCAACTGGTGCAAAATAAGTAAACATAAGCTATAATGGGGGGAATATAGGTTACAGGTCATAGGTTATAAGGAGCAAAAATGAGAATCAACAAGAACGTTAAAAAAATTGCGACGCTTTCGGTGGTGGGTGCGCTCGCGGTAGGTGCGATATTCGCAATCAGCCGCGAGAAACCAGAAGACGTTGCGGCGATTGCAGGATCGTGGGCGGATTTCGTAGACGTTTCTTGGACAAGCGCTTCCGATGCGCGATATAGTAGCTATTCGGATGCGCCTGGTTCTACTCTAAATTCTCCATATCTAATCAAGACGGCTGAGGAATTTTCGGGGCTAAGGACTTTTGAGGACACGGAAGCTCTAGCGGGTAAATATATTATGCTCGTGAACGACATTGACTTGTCGGCACATTACTGGGATCCGATTAAGCTATATGGTGAGGGGAACATCTGGGATGACGCGTTTGCTAATGGCGACATCTATACGAGTGAGCTGCCAGAGAGCGAAGTAGTGCACCTTGATGGTAACAGCAGGGTAGTGAAGGGTATGAATATACAGAATTCGTATACCGAGGCTCTGATGATGACAAATACTGGCGGTGTGTATACGGCTGGTGCAACGGGTCTATTTGGCCATCTATTTAAGGCTGAAGTTTCTGATTTGCGCATTGAAAGCCCTATCATGAACTTGACTAGGGACTCGGAAATTTCGATCTATGGCGACGAATATGGCATGGACAACGTTGAACTAGAAGTAATTGACGCGATCAGTGCGGCAGTTGGCGTAGCGCAGCGTTCGACAATTACTGGCGTGCATGTAACGGATTTGAATTTTAGTTATACGGCAGGATTTGGTGAATACTTTACTGGCGTTGATGGTGCTGATCATTTCTATTCGCCAATGGGGATTCATGCTGGTGGCGCGATTGGAGCTGCATTTAATAGAACTATCGTAGGTGAATCCTCGGTGAAGGGCGGAGCGGTAAGCGTGAAGCCGGTAGTAGACGAGGTAAACGTTGGCACTATGTATTCTCTAGATAACTACGGCAGTGCAATCTCGGTGGCGGGACTTGTGGGCTATAGCCTTGAGAGCACGATTATGAGTACTTGTAGTAGTGCGGATGTGATTTTCTCGGATGACGGGTTTACGCTTAACCGAAGTGTAGATGGAAACAGACCACTCTTCGGATATGGCATGTACTTTGGCGGATTGGTTGGATTCTCGAGCACACGAATTCCAATTTATGCATGTATTTATAACTCATGCTCGCACAGCGATTTGAACATCGACGCCGAAATCTCTGAGATGACTGGTGTTGGCGGTATTGCTGGCGGCGTATATGAAGATAGGCTAATCAACAACTTCTATGATGGGGAAATTGATTATACTAACTCTGGCGGTTATCTCGGCGAGATCGTAGGTTATCTTGAGAATGGCAGTACGGACTCGATTGTGGCGAACTATTACGCTGATAATGGTAGCAATTACCCAGTTGGAACGTTCTATGCTGGGGATGAGAGCGAAGCCTTTAAGATTATTGGCGAGGCGGAAATGCTGGCGGAAGACATGAATAATGGTCGCGCTTTGGTGCTGGCAGACATTACTGATCATACGAACCTAGACGCGAGCTATATTACGCAGTTCTTGGTTGAGTGGTCGGTACAGGATGGATCGTTCACGTTATCTTGCTTGGGCGGAATTGGGGTTGGCCCAGAGTGCCCAGACAAGCGCGTGGTAGAAGTGCCAAACACCGGATTTGATAAGTAAAATAACTCAAAAATAGATAAAGGATTGCCCGATAGAATTGTCGGGCAATTTTATTGAATTTTAAGCAAGAGTGTGATACAATGAAAAGATATGGGGGCTGTTCGAATAAGAGCTGAAGGCTCTTTTTTGAGTTCTGCCGCTGTAAATGCACCTTAAAAACACGGAAAACAGAAAGAGAGGTACTTTTGTATGAATGAAGTTACTACCGAAACCGAGAACCTGTATGTGGCATTGATTGCCGGCGGCCAAGGAGCCCGCCTGTTTCCAATGTCACACGACCTATGCCCGAAGCAATTCTGCCCGCTTGATTCAACTCAAACCTTTATTCAGGCAACGACGCGCCGCTTTGTCAGTCTTGGCATCAGGCCGTCAAATGTGATCGTAATAACCACGAATCCAAACCAGACGAAGCTTGCGAAAGAGCAGCTGCTGCAGTTGGGCGTGTTATCACAAAACGTATACGAAATTGACCCGCATCTTGGCTATGCTGGAGCGATGGTGAAGGCTGCGGAGTTTATCTATGAACTGGATAAAACCGCGGTGGTTATCAATACGCCGGCAGACCAATTCATTATCTCTGATGATAATTTTATCGAGACGATGAATAATGCAGTCGAAAGTGCTCGTGAGGGCTGCCCGACTTTGGTGGGCGTGAAAGTGATGGATCTCAACACAGTTATGGGCTGCGGTCATGCGCGATACGATGCGGATGAAGACGCACTCTGCAAGGCTGTGACGGGATTCGTTGAGAAACCGGCTCGCGAAGAGGCTGACAAGCTGATGCGAAAAGGAAACTCTGCGTGCAATACCGGAATCAACGTCTGGCAAGCGGCTACCGTACTGGATGCTGCGGGAGAATTTCTCCAGATGAATGAGGATGGCCTGAACACCGACGAACTGATGGAGCTTTTGGGCGACCTGAAAGTTGCGGTGGGCACCTTTGGCTGGTATGACTGTGGGACTCTGAAGAGCCTCTACGATATCAGCAAAAAGACACCGAACCACAAGAACGCCAGTCTTGGACTGGGTACGATCAGTCGACACAATTGTCGCAGATCGTTGTTTTACTCGATTGAGCAAGTCGAGATTCATGCCTCTGGCGCAGAAGATGTGGCGGTGGCTGTGAACGAAGTGAACGGCCGAATGGTGGTTGCGATTGTGAGGCTGGATGACAGCCAGAAAGTTCGCGATCTCGCCGAAGATTACCAGAAGCACAAAGGATTTTTGACTGAGGACTTTTCGATGGGCGCGCGAAACAATCGCGTGTCGACCACAAGTGTATCTGAAGAGATTCGCGTTGGTTTTGTTGGCGTACGAGATTATACTGTTACCGCCATAAAATACAATGACGGAAAATTTGTGATAATTGTATCGAACGACAGCGCACACGCGGCGATCGAATAAATCTGTTTGACGAGTTTAAATGCGACCCTTGGATTTCCAAGGGTCGTTTTTCTATGGTAAAATATAGAGATTATGAATGCAAATGAAATCCGCCAAAAATACTTAGACTTTATGAAGCGCAAAGGGCATGCGGTAATTGCACCCGCCCCACTTGTGCTCGAAAACGATCCTACGACATTATTTACGGGCTCTGGCATGCAGCCATTATTGCCATATCTACTTGGCAAAGAGCACCCAGACGGCAAGAGATTGACGGATTCGCAGCCTTGTATGCGCTTGCAGGATATTGAAGATGTTGGTGATCCACGACACACGACGATTTTTGAAATGCTGGGCAACTGGTCTTTGGGCGATTACTTTAAAGAAGAGCAGATTCGTAATTTCTTTGAGTTTTTGACGAAGGAAGTGGGGTTGAAACCAGAGAAGATTTTTGTGACGTGCTTTATTGGTGATGAAAAATACGGAATTCCGCGCGACGATGAGGCGGCGGCGATTTGGGTGAAAGTGTTTAAGGAAGTTGGAATTGACGCAAAGATTGCGGAGATTGGTACAGCGGATGAGGGCGCGAAGCGCGGGATCAATGCCGGTGAACGAATTTTCTTCTACAACGACAAAGAAAACTGGTGGTCACGTGGTGGTGGCATTGAAACAACGCCGATTGGCGATCCGTGCGGGCCAGATAGCGAAGTGTTTTATGATTTTGGCGAAGAAAATCAGGATGAAGAAAAATTCGGCAAGGCGCATCCAGCAAGTGATGGTGCGCGATTTATGGAAATTGGCAACCAAGTGTTTATGCAGTATCGAAGACTTGAAGATGGTAGCTTTGAGGAGCTAGCAAAAAAGAACGTGGATTTTGGTGGTGGCTTGGAGCGAATTACGGCGGCGAGTTTGGATAGCTATGATGTGTTTAAGATTTCGCTTTTGAAGCCGATTATTGAGAAGATTGAAGAGCTGACAAATAAGAAATACGAAAGTAATACTTCGGAAATGCGAATTATCGCTGATCATTTGCGTGGCGCGTATTTGTTGGCGGCGCAAGGATTGTTGCCTTCGAACAAGCAACAGGGTTATGCGTTGAGGCGACTAATGCGACGAGCGATTTTGAAGGCGCTGAACTTGGGTATTGAACAAGATTTCTTGCCAGAAGTTTTGCCAGCGATCGCTGAGAATTATGCAAGTTTGCCAGCGGATATTTTGACGCATCGCGACGACGTGGTGGCGGTTTTGACGAAGGAAGAGAAGGCGTTTCGCCAGACGATCCGTAAGGGCGTACGTGAGCTTAACAAGCTGAAGGAAGCAGGACTGACTGGTGCAGAGCTATTTAAGCTGCAGGATACTTATGGTTTTCCATTGGAGCTTTCGGTAGAGGAAGCTTATCGACAGGATATTAAGATGTCGAAAGATTGGCGCAAGGAGTTTGATGCGGCGCTGGCTGAACAGCGAGAGCGAAGTAAGACGGCAAGCAAGGGTATGTTTAAAGGCGGACTTGAGGACAATAAGGAGCAGACTGTGAAGTATCACACGACGGCTCATTTGTTGCTTGCGGCAATGCAGAAACTGATTGACCCTAAGACTGATCAGAAGGGCGCGAATATTACTTCGGAGCGCTTGAGGTTTGATTTTGGAATTGATCGAAAACTTGAAAAAGAAGAGATTGAGAAGTTGGAAAACCAAGTGAATGAATGGATTGAGGCGGACTTGCCGGTAACGAATGCGAAGTTTGATAAGGCGTACGCGAAAGATGTATTGAAAGCGCATGGGCAGTTCTGGGAGCGCTATCCGGAAAAAGTTACTGTATATACTATTGGTGATGAGAAGAATCCAGTATCGCGCGAGATTTGCGGTGGGCCACACGTAACTCATACTGGCGAGATTGGTAAATTCAAGATCGCGAAAGAAGAATCTTCGGCGCGAGGCGTGAGGCGCATAAAAGCTATATTGTCATAAGCGTGACTTGAGTTGCGGGCTGAAGGATATAAATAAAAGCAGAGTGTGGTAAACTAGAATTATGAAAAACGCTAAAGCTCTTGATAGTAACGATTATTTGTTGGCACTAGACGTGGGAACAGAGTACGTGAAGGCGCTGATTGCTAAGAAAGGCAAGAATTCTGAGGTGGAAGTGGTGGGACTAGGGCGCGCAAAAGAGGCGCCGTCGAATATGTTTTCGGGTGCGATTGCGGATATTCATGGGGTAGTGAAGACTTGCGAAGAGGCTTTGGCGCAGGCAGAAAAAATGGCAGGGGTGAGAGCGAAAGAAACTGTGGTGGGGATTGCTGGGGAGCTTGTGAAGGGTAATACGGCGACGATTCGCTATCGCAGGGCGGATGCCTCGAAGCCGATTAGCGAAGAAGAAATGCAGTTGATTATTCAGAAGGTGCAGCAGAAGGCGGGTGAAAGGGCGCGACGCGATGTGGCGCTAGAGACAAATAACCCAGATGTTGAGGTGAGACTGATTAACTCGGCGCTGGTGAGCTTGCATATTGATGGGTATAAAATTTCAAATCCAATTGGGTTCAAGGGTAAGGACGTGGGGGTACAGATATATACGGCGTTTGCACCGCTGGTGCATATTTCGGCGATCGAGAAGGTTTGTGATGAATTGCAGCTAGATCTTGTTGCGGTGGCGGTGGAGCCGTTTGCGGTTTGCCGTGCGTGTCTTGGTGACGATACCGATGCAACGTTTACGGGGATCGTAATGGATGTAGGCGGCGGAACGACGGATATTGCCGTGGTGGACGATGGCGGAGTCGAGGGCACAAAAATGTTCTCGATAGGCGGGCGCTCGTTTACACACCAAATTGCAGAGAGTATGGGTGTGGACTTTGAAGATGCGGAGAAGATGAAGCTACTTGAAGATGATCCAAGGATGAAGCCAGAGGTTAAGAAAAAGGTGGATACGGCGATTGCACGAAATTTGGAAGTTTGGATTTCGGGTGTGCAGCTGGCAATTGAAGAGTTTGACCATGTAGAGACTTTGCCTGGTAAGGTGCTCTTATGTGGTGGTGGCGCGAGCTTGAATGAGATTCCGGAGGCGCTGGCGATGACGGATTGGTATGTGGATCTTGGATTTGCTAGGCGACCGGTGATTCATTTGATTGATCCGGAGGATGTGCCGGGGATTTATAATGAGACTGGGTTGCAGCTTGATCATACTTTTATTACGGCTATGGGGCTCCTAAGGGTTGGGATGGATACTTTGGTGGGGACTAATGTGAATAATGGGGTTAAGGCTAAGCTGGCTAAGTTGCTTAGGAATTAAGGGACGGCAAGTTGCCGTATTGAGTATCTGAAAAAGTAAACTAAACTCATGGAGATCATTGCAAACCGGAAAAACCCCCTGAGGGGCGGTTTTTCCGCGAGCGCACTCTGATCGATATGGGTTTAGTTTACTTTTTCTAGTTTCTCGAAGTCGCCGGGTTTTAGGTTGTCTAGGTTGTATTTGCCGAAGACTGTGCGGTGGAGTTTTTCTACTGTGTAGCCTAGGGCGCCGAAGGTGCGGCGGATTTGGCGGTTGCGGCCTTCTTGCATGGTGACTTGCCAGTTTTTTGGATTTTCGTTTAGCTTGGTAAGGCCGAGTTGGCTTCTGCCGTCGGTAAGTTCAACGCCGAAATCGGAAATAATTTGCTGGTGAAGTGGCGCGAGAGGCTGGTCGAGCTCGACGATGTATTCTTTGGTTTTGGCATATTTTGGATGAGTCATTTGGAAGGCGAAATCACCATCATTGGTGAGGAGAATCAGTCCTGAGGAGTCTTTGTCTAAGCGGCCGACAGTTTTGAGCTTGCGGTATTCTTCGGGTAGAAGCTCGTAGAGAGTTGGCGCGTTGTCCTGCTGGCGGCGACTCGATACGTAACCAGCTGGTTTATTAAATAACAGATAGACAAGCTCTGAAACTTGTACAAGTTTGCCGTCAACCTTGACGGCTTCGGGGCCAAGAATTCTGTCGCCAATGGTAGCGACTTTGTCGTCGATAATGACTTTTCCAGAAGCAATAAGGTCGTCGGCTTCACGGCGAGATAGACCAAGATTGGTTGCTAGATATTTATTGAGGCGTTCCGGCATTTGGAGTTTCGCCTAGTTCAGCTGCCATTTTTTCTGCCATGGTTTGACCTTCTGGAGATGGCTCGCTTGGCATAGGCTGAATAACTCTTTCGCTAACTGCTGGTTTTTCGGCTTCTGGAATTGGAGCAACTGTTGGTGCTGGCGCTACTGGAAGTGGTTGTGGCATTGGGGATGGTGCAGCTGTTGCTGGGGGCATTGATTCTGGCATAGGCATAGGAGCAGGGGCGACTGGCTGTGGAGCTGGCGCTGGAGCTGGAGCCTGTGGTGGCATTGGCGGTGGCGCAACTGGCGCTGCAACTGGCTGCGCTACTGGTGCTGGTGCCGGAATTGGCTCTGGTGTGGCAACTGGTGTCGGTGCTGGCTCTGGAGCTGGCTGAGGCATAGGCTGCTGAGGCGCTGGCTGCGGTGTTACTGCTGGCTGTTGCGGCTCTGCTGGTATGGGCGCTGGAATTGGAGCTGGAGCAACGGGAGCTTCTGGGGCAGGTGCTGCTGGAGCTGGCTGAGGCACTTCTTGAGGTGCTGGTTGTGGCGCTGCGGGATTCGCAGCGGCATTTGCCTGTATTGCCGACAAGGTATCGATATTTGCCTGAGCATTAGTGGTTGGCTTGTCGCCGAGAACTTCATGAACGGCGTTTACGACATCTTCAATACCAACCTGAGATTTGACAAGATATTTATTAGCACCAAGGCTTTCGCCGCGCTTGCGCTGGTCTTCGCTAGATAGCGCGGTCATCATAATGACGCGGATCTCGGCGGTTTCTGGGGTAGAGCGCAAAATATCCAGCATATCGAAGCCGGAAATTTTTGGCATCATAACGTCAGAGACGATTAGATCTGGTTTTTCTTGCACTGCCATGGCAAGTGCTTCTTCGCCGTCGCCGGCGGTGACGATGTTGTAACCCTCAGCGACTAGGCGAATACTGTAAATCTCACGTAGGGATTTGTCGTCTTCGACTAGCATAATTTTTGTCATATTACCTCCATTTTATTACACTTGTGCTTAAAAATCCATACGAGATTGAATTTATTGTCCTTGCGGTGGCGTTGGCGGGATTATGGTTTGAGCTGGAGCAGGTGCGGGCGCTTGAATTGGGGTCTGAGGTAGCATTGGTGCCGCTGCCGGTGCTGTAATTGGTTGTGCCTGTGGTACTGCGATTGGTTGCGTTTGTGGTATTGCGACTGGTTGCGCTTGGGGTGCTGGTGCGGGGATCGGCTGCGCTATTGGCTGTGGGGCTGGAGCGGGTGCTGGAGTCGGTTGCGGTTCAGGCGCTGGTTGTTGAGGGGCAGGTGCAGGAGTTGGCGCTGGGGCGATGGTTTGAGCGGGAGCGGGAATTGGACTCTGTTCGGCAATAGCGGTATTGCCAAGTAGACTGGTGAAGGCGAGGCGACGTTTTTCGTATTCGTCGGTAGTAAGTCTTGGGAAAGAGACATAGAAAGTGGTGCCTTTGCCAACTTGGCTTTCGGCCCAGATACGGCCGCCCATCAACTCGACGCGTTGCTTGGTGATGTGAAGACCGAGGCCAGTACCGCCAATTTCGCGAGTGTCGGAGTTGTCGACGCGGTAGAATTTTTGGAAAATATGGTTAAGTTCGTCACGCGGGACGCCGATGCCGCTATCTGATATGGCGATCCTGACGTTGGCTTCGTCGCCAGAGACCGAAACGGAAACTGAACCGGCTTTTGTGTATTTAATAGCGTTTTCGATGATATTATCGATAACCTCGCGTAGATAGTCGACGTCGACTTGAGCATAGATTAGCTGGGAGATACGCTTGCCGCCGGTAGATTGAACTTGTGGGCCGTTGCCAAATTGGAACTTGAGGCCTTTTGCGTTGATGCTTGGAATCTGACCTTCGGCAATGCTCTTGACGAGGGCGGTCATTTCGACTGGCTGCATGCGTAATTTCATTTTGCCGTCATCGAGCTTGGTGGTGTCGAGTAGGTCTTGGAAGAGGTGGCCTAGGTGTCGCGAAGCTTCGTGAGCCTTGGCGAGATAGCCGGCCGCGCGAGCGTCGACTGTGGCGGTTTGCGGATTCATAGCGAGTCCAAGATAGCCTTCGATACTTGCTACTGGGGTGCGCATTTCGTGACTGGCAGTAGAGATAAATTCATTACGCTCTTCTTCTTCCTTGAGTTCCTTGGTAATGTCGCGCAGATTGACGATTTTGGGATCGCCGATTTCTCCAGTTGGCGTAATGATGAGCGAAACAGGGATGATTTTGTTCGTCATATTTACGACGATACTGTATTCGCGCGTTTCGGTATATTGATTAGTATTGAGTGCGATGGTGATGGGATTTGCGGCTTGATCCATCGCGTTGCCTTGTTTGTCGACAAGATGAACGACCGATAGGTGGCTGAGACCAAAAGCCTCATCGTGCGTATAGCCCAAAAGATTGCAGGCGGCAGGATTGATGAAAGCGATATTGCCGGTGGCATCAAGAATCATCACGCCGTCATGAACAGCAAGGAGCGCTAACTCGCTCATTTGACGCTGATTGTTGCCGGCGCCTTGTGTTTTTTTCTTGGTGAACCAACCCATTTGTATTATTTTAGCATAACTCTAACGTTTATTTGCGAAAATCGGATACGTTATATATAATAGTTCTTATGAATAAAGATGTCATCTACATAGAGCCTGAGGACGATATCACTGACATCCTCACCAAAGTCAAGAATAGCCAAAACAAAATTGTTGCTTTGGTGCCGCCAAAAAAAGCCGGAGTGCTGAGAAGTGCGGTGAATATTAAACTGATTGCAAAAACTGCGCGCGAAACCGAAAAAACCGCAGTATTGATTACGACGGATGAATCGTTGACGAAGCTTGCGAGTGCAGCGCGCATCCCAGTAGCAAAAAACTTGCAGACCAAACCAGAGGTGCCAGCGGCATTTGTGGTCAAGGATAATTCCGATGTCGATAACGACGTGATTGATGGGGAAGAGGCGAAGGCGATTGTTGCTGAAGAGAAGCGAGTTGAGAAGACCGAAAGTTCTGGTAAGAGTCCGAAAAAGAAGAGCGAAACTGAGGCGATGGACGAAATCGCGAAGAAAGATAAGCCGTTTGATGATGAGATCTCGAGTGAAGAGCTGGATGCTGATAAGCAGGCAGAAAAAGACGGCAAGAAAAAGAAGAAAAGCAAGGTTCCAGATTTTAATAAGTATCGAAAATTTATTATTATGGGAATTATCGGGGCGATATTGATTATTGGTTTCTTGGTGTGGGCTTTGGTGTTTGCGCCAGCAGCGAAAATTGCGGTGACAGTAAAAACAACTGCAAAGAATTTCTCGGAAACAGTAAGTTTTGTGACTGACGAGAGTGCGGCCGACCCAGAATCAGGTAAGTTCCTTCTTGAAGAACATAAGGTTACGAAGACCTCAAAGGTAGAATTTACGGCTACTGGTGAGGTGGATAAGGGAGCTAAGGCTACTGGGACGTTGACGTTGAAGCGTAATACCGTATCTCCGACTGACGCGATTGAGATTGCGGCTGGAACGAAGTTCACGGCTAATGGCTTGACTTTCGTGAGCACGGAGAAAGCGACCCTTAGAGCGATTTCGGATACGGACTGTAATGGTGGCGCGATTTCTGGATGTACGAGTCTAAAGACTGACATTACGACGACTGTAAAAGTAGCAGCAGAATTTGCTGGCACAAAATACAATATCGATGCCGCATCGAGTGGCTGGACGCCAACTGGCAAGGGATATACTATTACAAGCTCGGCAATGACGGGCGGTTCGACCAATATTGTGAAGGTAGTAAGCGAATCCGATATCAAAAAAGCTAAAGAAGCACTTGGTACGACTAGCGAGTCTGATGGTAAGAGTGAGCTAATGAGTGAATTCCCATCTAGCTTGATTGCGATTGAGGCGAGCCTAGTTACGAAATTGGGTGATCCAACTTCGACTCCGGCGCTAGATGCTGAGGTTGCGGATGGAGTAACGCCGGTACTAGTTGCCGAAACGACATTTACGATGTTTGGCGTAGATCGAACACGAGTTATGGAATACATCGAAGCGGTTTCGCTTGATAAATTCGGCGGTGCAGACATGCAGAAGGTATATGATACTGGCGTGAGCGATGACTCGAATGCGAATAAAGCATTCTTTGAGAGCTTCCGAGAAGATAGCGGCAAATATAGCGGCAAGCTAAAGAGTACTGTGCAGATTGGCCCAGAAGTTACCGACGAAATGGTAGCAGAGAAATGTCTTGGTAAGAAAATTGGCGAAGTGCAGACTCAGTTGAAATCAATAAATGGAATTAGTAATGTAAAGGTTGATACGTCCTTCTTCTGGGTGAGCTCGGTGCCAAGCGACATCAACAAAGTAACGATTGAAATAACGGTAGAATAATGAAGATAGTAGCGCTTGATGTAGGTTCGAAAAGAATCGGGGTTGCGGTTGCGGACACTTCTGTAAGAATTGCGGTGCCGCATAGCACGATCGAAGTGGATGGTACGGAATTTGCGCAGTTGGTGCGAATCCTACGAATGGAGAACTCGAAACATCTAGTGGTGGGGCTGCCAAGAAATTCGCAGGGTGAAGAGAGCGCACAGTCGACGACAGTACGTTCGTTTGTCGCAGCGCTTCAAGATTATTTTACTAAGCATGACTTAGAGAAGCCATTGATTAAGTTTCAGGATGAGTCGCTAACTTCTGTTAAGGCAGAGGAAAACTTAGCGCTAAACAAGCGAAAGAAAAATCGTGCTAAGGGCGAAATTGACCGCGAGGCAGCAACGCTAATCTTGCAAGATTTCTTGGATTCGTTCAACCCAGAGGCGATGGCTGCGGGTGAGGAGGATCCAAATGCTAAAAAAAAATCTAAACGCAAGGCAAGAGGGTTTAAGGTTTTTGCGACCATAGTTGGACTCTTAATCGTAGCGGTAGTAGGGGTGATTGTGTGGTATTCGGAATCGATAAAGCCCGTAAACCCAGGGAATTGCCAGAGCGCAGAACGCTGCGACAAGGTAGATTTTGTGATTTTGGAGGGCGAGTCGGTTGCTGATGTGGCGGAGAGCCTAAGCAATAAGAAGCTAATTAAGAACGACTTGATGTTTCGCGCGTACCTAAAGATAGAGAAGAAAGAAAAAGTCGTGAAGGCTGGAGTATATAGCCTACATAGCGGCATGTCAGTAGCGGAGATTGTAAGCACGTTTGATAAGGGTTCGGATACGAAGGTATTTGGAATGGAGATCAAAACTGGTGATACTGTGAGTATTCTCAGGGATCGACTAATTGCTGTGGGGTATACGGAAGATAAGGTTGATGCGGCGCTAAATAAGCAATATCGACATGAGCTGTGGGGTGATACGGATCTAGCCGTGAGCGATTTTCTGTACGCAGATACATATATCATCGGAGTAGGCGCGCAGGTAGAAGATATCATAACTTTGATGTTGGATAAGATATCCGTTGCAAGTGGCGACAATAACTTGAGTAATCTATATACAGCGATGGGCCTAACATTTAAGGAGGCCTATGCGATGGCGGCACGAGTGCGAACTGATGTGGGGGAAATTTCCGACCATGCGGTTGCGGAAATTGCGCGAGCGGCCGAATTAGTGGCGACAGGGGACTTTAGTGGGAAGACTGATTATGCAGTAGATTTTAACGTGTTGATTGGGGTGGCATATCATGAGAGTAAGCTGCCGTTTGTGCCAGCGGGTGATTATGCTGGATGGGTGGAAGTATATGGTGACCTCGCAAAGCAGGTGGGTGACGCGAATGGTATTCCGTATGAGGCGATGTTGGCACAGAGTATTCTGGAGTCAAGCTGGGGTAAGAGCAAATTGGCATATAAGTATTTCAACTTCTTTGGGATTAAGTATGTAAATATGCCAACGGGGTCTGCCGTGGCGCCAACTGGAGGCGTAAATATGGCAACTTGGGAAGAATACGAGCCAGGGGTTTCTACGACGATTAGTGCGGATTTTGCAGCGTGGGATTCTACGAGTAAAGGCTTTTCGGCGTATGCGGCATGGATAAAAGCCCAAAGTCGATACAAGGCGGCGCTAAATTACCCAAATGACCCAATTAAGTATATTGAAGAGCTCAAAAAGGGTGGATATGCGACCGATAGCAACTATGTTGCGACTCTGACCTCTATTATAGAGAGCCTAAGGGCGGCAAAATAACACCTAAGCAGTTTTCTATTAAGCTCTCTTATGGTATAATAGATAGGTAATTATGAAGAAATTTTTGAAGGTCATACCTTATCTTGCCGGTTTCGGCGTTATTCTTGCTGTGATGTTTTTTGGATCGCAGAAAAACTATGATGGTGCAAACTCAAAGCCGATTATTGCGGCGATAAACGATACAAGCTTCGTGGTGACGGCGGATCAGCTGTCGGAATCATATATTGTGGCGGACGTGGCGAATATCGTAAACTTACCATCGGTGCTAACGATCAATGAGAACTACACTTCTATCGTAATGAAATATGAAGTTGCTGGTGCGTCTGGTGGCAATACTGTGATTGCGAAGCCGAATATTATTGATACGTCCACTCTATCGCGCGGTATTATTAAGTATGTGGTGCAGGCGGGCGACACGATGGCGTCGATTGCGGCGGCATCTAATGGTGTAACCGAGACGCAAATTAGGTGGAGTAACAACTTGAAAACTACGGCGGTGACCGCCGGTCAGACGCTTTATCTGCCACCGGTGCCGGGTATTTTGTATACAGCCAAGAAAGACGACACTATCGAATCGTTGGCGAAGAAGTATAGCTCCAACACAGAAGAGATTGTGATCTATAATGACCTTGAGAACGATAATATATTAGTGACAGGTACGACGATTATTTTGCCTAATGGTACGCTGCCGGAAACAGAGCGGCCAGAGTATGTGGCGCCAGTTGTGAACAGGCCAGTTACAAGTACGAGCTATTATAGCTATGTGCGAGATTCGGGTGTACGCCAAGGCATGACGCAAATTCAGAGTTATGCGTATTGGCGAAACACGTATTACAGCACAAGTAGCTGGGGAAACCCTGGTGCGTTTGGTAACTGTACTTGGTTTGTATGGTATTGGCGTAGGGCGAATATGGGTTCGAACTATTGGTTGCCAGGCGGAACAATTGGTAACGCCGGTACGTGGACATACGCTTCTTGGTCTAATGCGTACGTAAAGAATAAGACGCCAGCTTATGGCGCGGTAGTGCAGACTTCGACGGGTTCGCCAGGTCACGTTGCGGTGGTTGTAGGCGTGGAGCAGGGCTCGTATATCTTGATTCAGGAGATGAACTATTCTGGATATGCTGGTAAGTATAATATCGTATATCAGTCACGAATCAACTGGGCGGATGCAATTAAATATAACTATATTCATGGGAAGAAATAATGTTTGTTGATACAGCTAAAGTATATATTCAAGCCGGTAAGGGCGGTAACGGGGCGGTAAGTTTTCGCCGAGAGATTTATATTCCGAAGGGCGGCCCAGATGGTGGTAATGGCGGTAAGGGTGGCGATGTGGTATTCGTGGCTAGCAAAGACTGCAATACGCTAATTGATTTTCGTTTTCAGCCAGAGCTAAAAGCAGAGCCGGGCAAAAATGGCTCAGGTAGGCAGAGTACGGGGCGATCGGGGAAAGACTTGGAAGTAGAAGTGCCGATTGGTACAGTAGTAAAGCGCGATGGTGAAATCGTGGCAGATCTCGTACGAGACGGTCAGAGAGAAATCGTGGCGCATGGTGGGGATGGCGGCTTTGGCAACTCTCACTTTAAATCTTCGACGCGACAGGCACCACGTGTGGCTGAAGTGGGTGAGCCCGGCGAGACATTCGATGGCGAACTTGAGCTGAAGCTATTGGCTGACGTGGGCTTGGTAGGTTTTCCGAATGCTGGTAAGTCGACGTTTTTGTCGGTGGTTAGTAATGCTACTCCAGAAATCGCAGATTATCCATTTACGACACTAACGCCAAGTTTAGGGGTGGCAACAGTAGACAATACAGATATTCTGATTGCGGACATTCCTGGACTAATTGAAGGTGCGAGCGAGGGGAAGGGGCTGGGCGATAGGTTTTTGAGGCATGTTGAGCGTACTGCGGTGCTACTGCATTTGATTGATGTATATGTGGATGACGCGGGAAAAGCTTATCAGACGATACGCAAAGAGCTGGCGGAATACGCGCCGGAGCTATCTGAGCGCCCAGAGGTTGTTGCGTTGACGAAAGTTGAAGGTCTAGACAAAGAAATAATTGAGATGCAGATGGCGAATGTGCTGAGGGTAAATCCTGAAGCCGAGGTTTATGCTGTGTCGGCTAGTGCCCATGTTGGCACTACGGAGCTACTCAGGGCGCTAAAAGAGAAACTGAAGCAGGCTGCTCACGTAGAGGTAGCGCCAGAGACAGAAACAGATAGCGAAGAGCAGTCGCCGCTAGTGAAGGCTTCGGACAAGTTGACGACTGAGGGTTCTGCGGGAATTCCAGTTATTACACTCAAGCAGAAAAAAGATGAAGATCGCGCGTTTACTGTTGATAAAGAGAATGGAATGTTTGTGGTGCGAGGCAAGAAGATTGAGAAGTTTGCCGTGATGACCGACTACAATAACTACGATTCTTTGAACCGCTTGCGAGATATTTTGAAGACAGATGGCATACGAGGTGAGCTAACTAATAAAGGAGCCGTTTCCGACTCCATTATCAGTATTGCTGGGCACGAATTTACATTCGTGGAGCAGTAATTCGATAGGTGCTTAGATCGTTTTTGGACGAGCCATAGCGACGGTGATTTCGCGTCCGTCAAGGGATTTTCCGTTGAGTGTGTCGATGGCGTTCTGGTTGTCAGATTCGTCGACAAACTCTACGAACCCAAAACCTTTACTTCGATGGGTTTCGCGATCGGTAACCACGCGTGCGTTCGCTACTTCGCCGATAGTCTCAGAAAATGATTTGAGGCTTTCGTCGGTAGTTGCCCATGCGAGGCTACCAATAAATAGATTTTGCTTTGTTGTGACTTGTGACATATGTTTCCTCTTTCCAAAAGGTTGTGATCAGCTCGACCTGATGCTAACATCCTTCATTTTGCACCTATGCTGATTATCCATAATATTAGCATGGTTTTTTCGTAAATAAAATAGATTTTTTAAGTTTTTTTACAGGTTTATTTTTGGAGGTATTTGCACATTGACGAATTAGCATAAGTGCGTTAAGATTAACTCAAGCTGATACGCTTCACAGGGGTTCCACTGCAAGATGTGGAAAGTGTGGAGACTAGATACAAAAATAAACAGCGGATTAAAACAAACCAATGTGCCCCGAGGGTGGGCGCGTAGCAGCAGAAAAAAGCCGGACGTAAAGTCCGGTTTTTGATTTAATTAGTAGCGAACGATAAGGAGACCGCCTTGGCGAAGGACGGCTGGCTCGCCGGTGTTGGAAAAGTCGATTACTGTGGAGGGCAGATTGCCGCCAGACTTGCCGGTTACAACGCCGTCAACTTCGGGCATACGTTCGCGAAGTTCGTCGCTAGTTAGGCATGGAGCTTCGCCTTTTGGATTGGCGCTAGTGACAAGAAGCGCACCGACTTTGTTGAGGAGGGCAAGCATGTACTCGTGATCGGGGACGCGTACACCGATGGTGGAGAAATAATCGAAATATTTGTGACCAAAATCATTCTTTTTTGGTAGGACAATCGTGAGCTCGCCGGGTAGGAAGCGCTGGGCGACGTTGCGTGCGGTGCCCTCAAATTCGGCGTAGCGCGAGATGTGTTGGACGTCGGGGAGCATGAGAGAAAGAATCTTGCCGCTATCTGCGTGGCGATGTTTGAGGTTGAGGAGTTTTTGAATGGCGTCGTCATTATCTGCACGAACAGCTAGGCCATAGACAGTCTCTGTGGGTACGCCAACAATCTCCCCTTTGTCGAGGGATTTCATGACGTCGTTGAAATTTTTTTGCGAAAAGACCTTCATTGCTTCATTATACCATCGATGTTGACAGGAGTCAATTTTAGGGGATAAAAAATGCCCCGACAATGAGGTGGGACTATGTTGGTTTATCCACTACGATATAGGTACGGCGAAAAGTCAATGGAGAACGGACTTGGGCTACTGTGATAAAATATGATTATGGATAAATTGAATTATAAGGGGCCGGTGGTACTTGTAGTGATGGACGGGGTGGGTTTGTCTGAAAAAATTGAGGGGAATGCGGTGCGGGCGGCACATCTTGAAACATTGAACGAAATAATGAAGAAATACCCAATGGCGGAGCTAGGGGCTTCTGGCAAATATGTAGGTATTCCAGATGGCGACATGGGCAACAGCGAAGTTGGGCACAATGCGATGGGCGCAGGGAAGATTATCGCGCAGAGCACAAAGGCGGTAGATGAGGCGATTATGGGTGGGAAGGCGTTTTCTGAGCCGGTGTGGCAGGGTGCGATAAACAATGTGCTTGAGCACGACTCGACGCTGCATTTTATGGGGATTTTTAGTGATGGTAACGTGCATAGCAACGTGACTCACCTTGAGGCGATGATGAAGCAGGCGCAAAAACAGGGCGTGAAGCGGATTCGCGTGCATATCTTGGTGGATGGGCGAGATGTGCCGCCACAGTCGGAGCCAAAATATATCCGTAGATTTGAGAAGTTTGTGAAAGATTTGGGCAGCCCAGACTACAAAATTGCATCTGGCGGTGGACGCATGGTGATGACGGCGGATCGTTATGAGAACGACTGGGGTATGGTGGAATTGGGGTGGAAGACTTCGGTGCTGGGCGAGGGGCGACAGTTTGCGAATGCCGAGGATGCGGTGACTGAGTTTCGTAAAGAAAATCCAGAACTGCAAGATCAGTATATGCCAGCGTTTGTGATTGCCGAAAACGGCAAACCAATTGGCACGATAAATGACGATGATAGTGTGATCTATCTAGATTTTCGTGCAGATCGCGCGATTGAGATTTCGATGGCGTTTGCTTATGATGATTTTGAGCATTTTGACCGAGTACGCCGACCAATTGTGCATTATGTGGGGATGACCGAGTATAACAGCGATACGCATGTGCCGGCGCTAACGATTGTGCGACCGCCGGAGTTTAAGCATCCTTTGCCGCAGTATTTGTCGGCGCAGGGCGTGAGGCAATATGCGATTTCGGAAACTGTGAAGTTTGGGCATATCACGTATTATTTCAATGGAAATAGCTATGACGCTCCAGCGGGCGAAACGGATGTGGATGTGCCATCGGATACGGAGCCATTCAACACGCGTCCATGGATGAAGTCGGCAGAGATTACAGATAAGCTGGTGGAGGCGATTGAATCGCAAGAGTATGATTTCTTGAGGGTGAATTATCCGAATGGCGACATGGTGGGGCATTTTAGCGAGATGGAACCGACGATTATTTCGATGGAAGCAGTCGATATTGCACTAGCGCGAATTATTGATGCGGTGCGTAAGCAGGGCGGCGTAGTAGTAATTACGGCAGATCATGGAAATGCAGAGGAGTTGCTAGATGAAGACGGCGTGCCAAAGACGGCGCATACGACTAATCCGGTGCCATGTATTTTTGTGGATGATACGGAAAATGCAGCAAAATACACTTTGGATAAGGGTGATTTTGGGCTGGCAAATATTGCAAGTACGATTAGTCTTCTTTTGGGCAAGGAGCCACTTAAGGAGTGGGAAGCTCCGATAATTCGGTTGAAGTGATGATCGAGCGCTATTCTGGTAATGCAGAAACCGGTGGCGAGAGTGAAATTGGTGGTGCGCTTGAACGACTGAAGGAAAAATATAATTTTGATATTGATACTGTACTGAAGGCTGGGGAGCGGGATTTTTCGGCAGGTGAAATGCAGGATCGAGCGCAAGATATTGCGGGTGAGCTGAACTTTGATGATGAGTTTTTTGCCGACGATGCGCGTATGATGACGCTACTGATGGTGGCGGAATCGAGCGTGGCGGCGGACGGGTTGCCCGAGGAAAAGCAGGCGCAGGAG
The DNA here is from genome assembly GCA_047974525.1 of Saccharimonadales bacterium (SeqCode). Lineage (GTDB taxonomy): Bacteria > Patescibacteriota > Saccharimonadia > Saccharimonadales > Saccharimonadaceae > UBA2834. The sequence continues at coordinate 43,662 of JBKECJ010000002.1, read as the reverse complement.
CGGGAAATGCTGATGGATGTGCTGCTAGCGGCGGGTGCGGAACATTCGGCGACAGCAAGGGAGATGGCAAAGACGGACGAGGTATTTCGTGATCGGTATTTTGATAGTGGCGAAGTGGCAGAGATAGAGCAGGCGCAGTATGAATTTTTGGATGCGCGTGTGGACGAGGAGCTGTCGGCGGGGGTTTATGAGGCGATGAAGGGTGAGTATTTGGCGGATGTGCGGGAGAAATTGGGGGTGACGACGGAAACCGAGCAGCCTTTTGATGTGAAAGTAGTGAAATTTGTGGAATATCCGTTTATGTTGAAAAATATGGGGGTGTTTGGCGAAGAGATGGAATTCCCGGCGCTTACGGCGGATGGCGAAGATCCAGAAGTGGCGGAGCAGCGCAAGAAGGCACGCGAGTGGAACGGCAGGGTGCAGGAGGCGTTGACGCCTTATACGGATGCAAAAAAGGAGTACGCGGAGAAGTTTGAGCCAGAACTGGGGAAGTTTGTGGCGTTTTTGCGGAGCGATACGAATACGATATATATGTCAGCGGTGCATGCCTATGCGATCTTGGGTGAGGAGACTATGGATGGGTTTGGCGAGCGAGGTACTGTGAAGAGTGAGTCGGATATGGCGAAAGAGGCGGCGGTGATAAGGCACGAGTATGTACACTCGCAGAAGATTATGGTGCGGGGCGCACACTCGCAGTTGGGGTTAAGCGTTGAGGAGCGACGGGCGGAACTGTTGTCGGGAGATAAACAAGGGTATCAGGATGAAAAGAACTTCTTTTTGGATATGACATTTGCGACGAATTATAATATGATGCGCAGACTCGAGGAGGCTTCGCAGACGGATAATCCCTATGCTTCTTTTGTGACGAAAGTATCAGAATCTATTGGAATGAGATCGGCGCTACTAATGATGGCGGCAACGCCACCGGCGTATGAGAAGAATAAGGAGATGAGTCCGAACTTTGTGAGTTTGGACTACCTGAAACAGGATGGTGACGAGAGTGCATATGATGCGATAGTTGGGTCAGAATTGGAACGCTTTGGTGATGACGGAATGAAGGAATTGGTTGAAAATTACGTTGAAACTGGCGGGAAAGAGCGACTCGAGAGCATCTATGGTATGAGGAAGTTGACGGGGATGGGGCGACACCGCGCGGAATATATGAAGGCGAGGATTGACGAGCTGACGAGCGCGGGGAATGAAAACTAAACATCTATGTTATACTTAGGGGAACTTAACGGAGAATTTTTTTGTGCAAATTCGTAAAGCAATAATTCCGGTGGCTGGATGGGGAACGCGGCGCTTGCCTGTGACTAAAGCTATTGAGAAGTCTATGTTGCCAATTGGCAATCGTCCGCTAGTGGACTACGTAGTGGAAGACTGTGCTAAGGCGGGGATAGAGGAGATTTTTTTAGTCATTGACGAGAAGCCGTTTTCGCAGGTGAAAGCGTATTATGAAGAAAACCCAGCTCTTGAAAAATATCTGGTGGACAGGGGCAAGGGTGATCGAGTTGACCTAGTGAAAACTGTGCCATATGGCATGAAGGTGCATTTCTTTGTGCAGAAGGATGTGGATGCGCGCTATGGCACTGCAGCACCAGTAGCACAGGTAGTAGCAGAATACGATATTGATGAGCCCACAGCCGTGCTGATGGGCGATGATTTTATCTATAATGCGGATGGTTCTTCGGACTTGAAGCGATTGACGGAAATTGTGGAAGGCGACGATGAATCGGCGCTGCTTGCAGTAGAGATTCCGCTGGATCAAGTTGAAAAATACGGTGTGCTAAAGATTGAGGACGGAATGTTGACGGGGATTTACGAGAAGCCAAAGAAGGAAGACGCTCCGAGCAACTATATCAACATTAGCAAATATATTATGTCGAGCGAGCTTTTGAAGCGCGTGAAAGATTATTATGAGCAAAATGATTTTGGGCCGAGCGATCAGGAATATCTGATTACCGATCCGATTATTGAGCACATCAAGGCTAGCGGGAAGATTCGAGTGTTGCCGATTCAGGGTCAGTATCTGGATGGCGGCTCGGTTGAGGGGTGGTTGCATGCAAATAACGTAGTTGCGGGGAAGTAGAAACTTGTACAAGTTTTGAGGACGTTTACCTCTGTTATTTTAGGAGATTTTTGTCCCAACTATGTCATCGGGGAGGTAGGGTTTATCAAGATGAAAGCCTGCCTCCCATTTTTGACCTTTGCCAAATTCTAGATCTTTCATGAGCTTAGTGGGTGCGTTGCGGAGCCAGACGGGTACGGGTAGGTTCATGGACCTATGGGCGATGCTCTGGGCACGACCCCAAGCGTCGTAGGATTCGCGGGATTTCTTGGATTTGGTGAGGGCGTAGACCGTGTGGGAGAGAATAATGCCAGACTCGGGCATGCCAATGCGCTCGACTGCCATGAAGGCATTTAGGGCGAGGCCAAGGGCGCCATTGCCGGCGAGGCCGATATCTTCGGAGGCGAAGATGACCATGCGACGGGCGATGAATTTTGGATCTTCGCCGGCTTCAACCATGCGGGCGAGGTAGTAGAGGGCGGCGTCGACGTCGCCACCGCGCATGCTTTTGATGAAAGCGGAGATGTTGTCGTAGTGGGCGTCGCCTTTTTTGTCGTAGCCAGGGACTTTGCGACCGGCGGCTTCTTTGACAACTTCAGGGGTGACTTTTGGTGCGAGGCTGAGGGAGAGTTCGAGGTCGCCAAGAGCGGTGCGGGCGTCGCCACCAGAGAGTTCGGCGAGGTAATCGATGGCTTTTGGCTGTACGCGCTTGGTGTTTTTCTCGGTTTTGATGGCGCGTTTTAGTACAGTAATGATGCCTTCTTTGCTGAGGGATTTGACAACTACAACGCGGCTGCGCGAGAGGAGGGGAGAGATAACTTCAAAAGAGGGGTTTTCGGTGGTGGCGCCGAGTAAGGTGATGAGGCCGGATTCGACGTGGGGGAGAAAGGCGTCTTGCTGGGCTTTGTTGAAGCGATGGATTTCGTCGACGAAGAGGACGGTGCGGAGATTTAGGTTCCAATTTTGGCGGGCGATCTCGACGACCTTTTCAACGTCTTTTTTGCCAGAGGTGACGGCGGAAATCTCGATAAATTCAGCTTTGAACTCGCGGGCGATAATGCGGGCGAGGGTGGTTTTGCCGGTGCCTGGAGGACCCCAAAAGATGATGTTGACGGGCTCCTGTTTTTTGACGATTTCGGTAAGAATTTTGCCGTCGCCAATGATGTCGTCTTGGCCAACGACTTCGGCGAGGGACTTAGGGCGCATGCGCTCGGCTAGGGGCACTCTGTTCATGAGTATATTATACCATATTTATGCAATTTGTGATTTGGCGCTCTTTAGGAAAGCGAGTTCGCGGGCGGTGAAGAATTTACCTTGGTAATTTAGCTTCTCCGTGTCGACTTTTTGGACGGCCTTGATGGCGGCGTCGATATTTGAAAACCACTCGAGTTCGAAACCGTCTTCTAGCTCATCTGGCATGAGGCAGTTGTCGACAAATTTTGTGGCGCGGGCGAGATAGCAATAGCTGATGTTGATTTGTTTGAATTTGGCGCGGTATTCGGTGATTTGTCCGAGGTTGTCGAGGATGTCGGCTTCGTAGCCAGCTTCTTCGATGGTTTCGCGGACGAGGGCTTCGCGGGCGAGTTCGGCTTCGTCGATGCCACCGCCGGGGAGCTTGTAGTAGTTGTGTTTGGTGGCATTGATGAGGGCGACGCGGTTTTTGTCGTCTAGGAGGATGGCGCGGGCGCCGTAGCGAGGTTCGTAGGTGCTGATGTCGCCATCTTTCATGCCGAAATCTGAATCGGTGAAGGTAGCGAGAAGGTTACTTGGCAGGATATCGACGTGAAACTCGACAATCTCGAAATCATCATTGTATTTGAAGCGGGCTTCGACTTTTTCGCCGTCTAGGACTTGGGGGAGCCAATGTTCGTCGTCTGCCCACATTTTTTTGTAAGGAATATCATTGATATTGAACCATTCGGGTTGAATTTCGTCGGTTTCGATGGGCTCGCCATCCCAGCGGGTGGCAATGTAGCAATGCATGACGCAGGTTTGGCGTTCGCCGTTGTAGACTAGTTCGTCGAAAACGATAAAGCCGACTTTTTGGAACTTTGTGATGGTGACACCAATTTCTTCTGAGGTTTCACGAACGATGGCTTGCTCGGGAGTTTCGCCAGATTCGAGCTTGCCGCCGATACCATTGACGTTACCTTTGCCGAAGCCACGCTTTTTGTGGCCCAAGAGAACGCGGTCGCCCTTTTTGAGGATTACCCAAGTAGTGTGGAGGGTTTTCATAGAGGTTTTACTCCTATAATGTAGAGTTTGCCGGTGTCGAAGCCGAGTTTGATCCGCACGGGAACTTTAAAAATGCGCTCGATTTCGATAGTGGCGGAGTGAATGCTCTCGAGGTGGTCGGAGGTGAGAATGCTGGTGTCGGGAATTTGGCGCTCGGCGATAACGGAGCCGGTGTTTTTATCGAGAAGAATAATGTCGGCTGGGTCGGGGTCGGCAATGCTAAACATCGAGCTGGCGGTGTAGATTTCGTTTGTTGCTTTGGTTTCTGGGTTGATGGAGGTGGCGGTGCCCCAGATTTCGGCGTTTAGGGATTTCTGGATGATGATGGCGCAGTTAGGATTGGCGGCCTGAGCTTGGGCTACTGTGTCGACGATGTTGTTTGAATTGATGTCGAGTAGTGCGCTGGTTATGATGGTCTGGTCGTTTGGGGCGGAAATGCGGAGAATTGCAGGTGTACCTAGTTTGTTTAGGGCGTCGATAAGGTCGTTGCTAATGCCGTCTTTTACGCTGACGTTTGCTGGGATGATGAAGCCGTCTGGGATACTTAGGTTGCCTTTTGCTATGCTAGCGAGGCGCGCGGCTTTGACGCCAACTAGGCTTTCGTCGGTGCTGGCATTTAGTGCAAGTAATTTACTCATTTTTCCACCTTTCGTTTATTGCGCTACGGGCATGGAGATGCGACCGAGATGTTCGTAGCCTTCAAGTTTTATGTCGAGAAGTTCTTTGGAGTTGTCGAAGGCGAAGAAATCTTTGACGTCGGGGTTGATCCAGAGCTTTGGTGCTGGAGGAAGTGGTTTTTCGCGGGCAAGGCGAAGCTGTCGCCAGATACCGCCAACTTGGTTTTCGTAGATATGGGCGTCATTGATGACGTAAGTCATTTGTCCGGGGCGAAGGCCACAGACGTGAGCGATGAGGTAGCAGAGGGTGGCATACTGCGAGACGTTGAAGGGCATGCCAAGTGGGACGTCGTTGCTGCGGACTGTGACGATGAGATTGAGGCGGTTGTTTACGACGTTCCATTGGGTGTTCCAGACGCAGGACGGAAGGGCGGCGGTGGGTAGCCATTCGTTTTGCCAGAGAGACATAATCATGCGGCGGTTGTTGCGGTCGTTCTTGAGGGTTTCAATTAACCCTTCAGTAAGATTGTAGCGATCGACGATCCAGCCGTAGGCGGTGCCAATGGTGCCGGCGTATTTTTTGCCGAATTTCTTGCCAAGATAGGTGCCGTCTTTGCCGATTTCCCATTCGTCCCAGATCTTGACGCCGCGCTCGCGAAGCCACGAGACATCGTTGCTCTGAGCCTGATAAATCCAGAGCATTTCGATGACGGCGGTCTTGAAGGCGACGTATTTGCTGGTGAGAATAGGGAACTCTTCTTCGAGGTCGAATTTGAGAATTTGGTGGGGGAGGCGATAGGTAGTGATGGGTTTGACTGTTTGGGAAAGATGGTTGGGGAAATTGGTGCCGGCGTTGTTTTTTAGTTTCATGTTGGCGACCGCTGGGTCGTTTTGTACCATTTCGCCGTCGCGCAAAATCCGTTCACACAGGTCTAGGTACTGTTCGTCAAACTTTGTCATTATTACCTCCTTAGCCACCCTGTTGTATTATATTGTACCATAGCTAGCGGCTTTGGAGAGCAGGATGCTCGTGCGGAAATCCGGTTCGCAATGCTCTCCAAAAGCGCACTTACTGTGCTACAATCGTGTTTGACGGATGGGAGAAAATTAAAAACGATGAAAGGTTGGTGATGGGGGATGCTGAAGTATGCTTGGGCTGTTTTGGTGGCCTATGCTAAGCTTTATAACCTTAAGACTAATGTACGTGCGACAGATCATTTGCGGAGGATAGATCAAGGTTTACCGGTGCAATTTAGGCATGTCCAGAGCGTTTTGGAGCATGAGGCGATGACGGCGAAGCTGGTGGAGCTTATTTGTTGGGTGTATGGCGATAGGCTGAAGGCTGCTGGCGAAAAGATTGATCCAATGCGGTCGAGTTTTATGGCTAGTCGCCATGACGACGTTGAGTGGAGAGATGGCGATATGGTGCCGCAGCTTGGCTATATGAATTTTACACCAGAGATGAAGGTAATCGCCGAGCGCGGAGCGCTGGAGGACCTGCTGGGGGTTGAGCAGAATTTCTTAAGAGACGCGCACGAGGAATACGAAAAGCGCGAAACTGGAGATGCTATTTTGGCAAAAACCGGCGATATTCTGGAGTTGTTTTGCCATAATAGGGTGCTTCTGTGTTTTGGACTGGGTAAAATCACATATGGCAACTATAAGGAATGTGCGCCCGAAACGCACGATGAATCTCTGGAGTTTTTGGAGAAGTCGCCGATTGGCGAGACCAGCATTGCGGAAGTTTTAGAAGCAAGATATATCAAGCGTTTTAGAGAAATGAATTTCCCAACCATCTATCAAGACATCTTTGATGAAATAGTGGTGGCGCTGCGAAGTTTTCCGTTTGCGGAATACATCAGCGTTGATCGCTAAGTACAAAAATGCCCCGGGTGCGTAATGCTCGGGGTTCTTTTTTTTGACATGAATAAAGGAGCGCTTTAGGCCCTGGAGCGCTCCTCTATCCTAAGAATTACATAATAATTTCCTTTCGGTGTAATTTAGGGTTCAATAAATTAAGCTCTAAAGGTACTCGCGTTTATGATGTACTCCAATTCCTCCTGTTTGATTTTATGTTTGTAACTCTATTATAAGCACTCTAACTGAAGGAGTGCTGAATGAAATGCAAAAGTTGCAATAATCTCTATAATCCAGAGTCTAGGAGTAGTTTTGCTTGTTTGTAATCGTTGTCGGTGTCCCAGTTGCCATCGAAACCGCTAAAGGTGAAGCTGCCGAAGACGAAATATGGCACGCCGGATTCGATTTGTTTTTGGGCGCGAGTGGTGTTTTTCTCGAGTTCTTCAAGCGTATCGTGGTTTTCTACGCAGCTTTTGAAGGTGTCGAGATCGAGCTCGGCGGTCTCGGCGGCTTCGTAGAAATAGCTCAGCTCAAGGTCGGGCATTTTTTCGGAAGTCTTGCTGACGCCAATGCCTTTGCTGTGGTAGTCCTCATAAAGTTTTGCCAAGATGGCCTCATAGTAGGGCCAGAATTTTTGTTGGTTTGCTGCACAGTAGGCGCTTTCGCCGCCTGGCTGGCTGTTGTCGGAGTGACCAGAGAGGTAGTTGAGCTGGGTGATGCGAATTTCAAAATAGACTTTGTCGTTGTTTAGGTAGTTTGCTTCAAAATCTTCTTTGTTGGCGGTGAGGGCGTTGCTGAATTTGTCGCAGTATGGGCAGAAAATATCTGTATACATAATATAGTGCTTTTCGGCTTCGGGGTTGCCCTTGGTCATTTCGGTGTTCCAGATGGTTGGGTCGGCCTCGACAGGGCGGGATGCGTTAAAAATTACTAATGCTACTACGAATACGACTGCAGTAACGGCTAAGATTGCTTTAACTCTTTGCATGTTTCTCCTTGTGACGTTTTGAACTTTTCATGATAAAGGCTGAATACCCCATTCGGCGCAATGCATGAAGCAAGAGAATGAAGGCGAGGATCATGAAGATCCAGCCAAGAGTGTCGGCGAGCGCCATGGCGCCGGTGCCAGCGATGGTGGTAAGGAGAGGGGTCAGTAGGGAGATGCCGCAGCTTGGGCAGCCGAGGGCGAGAAATCCGAGTGCGGTGCCGACGCCGCCGGCTTCAAGGCCAGCAACAGCAGCTTTCTTCTCGCGATTTTTCCAGACGTAGAGGAGCATTGCGATGGTGAGACCTTGGAGGACCGAGAGCAGAATTATAAGCAGCCCATCCCATGAGGTGAAGTTTTCGAGTACGCGCTGCCAGACTGAGAGACCTGCGTTTAGCTTACCGCCAAAGGGGATTCCAGACCAAAAGAGATTCCAAGTGCCGGTGCCGTTTTTGAAAAGAGTAAGTATGTATGCGAAAAGTAAGGGAAATACTGTGGTGGCGATGATGGTTTTTGGCCGCTTGAGGGCTACTCCTATACCTACGATTGACATTTTGGTTTCGTCGACCCAAAGGTCTAAAGTGTTGCGCAATTTCTTCATTACGCCTATTGTAGCAGATAAATTAGCTATAAGCACATTTTTATATAAATAACATCAAAATGCGTGAAAGTAAAGTGAATTTCGGCTCTCACCCCTGTTAATACTGTGCTTATCATGACATGAATATTGTTAATGTCAATGTTGACATTGAAACTGGTTGAGGTAAAATTGGAGTAGAACTATTCGGGCAAAGTTGAGAGATTGCCGGAATGGTTTGGTGGGGAGTGTGAAGATTGTTTGCGAACGAAGTCACCTATGATTTAGGTGGCTTCTTTTTACTTGAAAGTGATGGCTATTCAGCTGAATTTAAGGTAGAATGATGTTAGGTACAAGGTAACATATGGTTCAATGGGATAAATGGTCGTACAGAAGGGTCATCATAATGGCGGTGATTCTATGTGTGGCGCTTTTTTTCGTGTTTGCCTCGGTGAGGGCGTTGATTGTGATGAATAGATCGGCATATAGGTCGGCTGGGAAACCTGAGGATTTCTCGGAAATGAAAGAGATGGATTCCAGTAAAATGTACGACTTTATTAGAGTATTGGAATCTTTGGGGCTAAAATTTGACTGAAGAATTATTTTTGGTGTTGACTCAGAAAACTCTCAGCTGGTTGTATAATTATAGGGTTCAGAAAGGACAAATAATATGAAAATACTACTTGTGGAAGATGAACAGAAAACTTTAAATGCTCTAAAGCGTGGACTCACGCAAGAAAAATACATTGTTGAGGCCTATGATAATGGCGACGATGGTTTGGGTGCGGCTCTTGGGGGAGAATATGATGTGATGATTTTTGACCGAATGCTCCCAGGAGTGGAGGGTGTGGAAATTTGCCGACAGGTGAGAGAAAACAAGATAAATACACCGATTATCATATTGACCGCTAGGGGGCAAATTGCGAACCGCATAGAAGGTCTGGACGCTGGGGCGGATGATTATTTGGTAAAGCCTTTTAGCTTTGAGGAGCTTTTGGCGCGAATTCGTACTGTGCTTAGGCGTCCGCAGGATGTTGTTGATAACGTGCTAAAAGTGGATAACTTGACGCTCGATACTGCAAAGTGCGAAGTAAAGAGGGGCGGAAAGAAAGTTGACCTCTCGAATACGGAGTTTAGGCTGCTGAAATATTTGATGCGTAATGAGGGGATTGTACTGAGTAAGGACAAGCTGATTGAGCATGTGTGGGATTTTGACTCGGATATTCTATATAATACAGTAGAGGCTTATATCGGATATCTTAGGAATAAAGTTGATAAGCCATTTAAGAAGGATAAGAAGTTGATCCATACTGTGCGGGGGTTTGGATATAGAATGAGTGCAGAATAATGAGAGCATTTGACAAGGCGATACTAAAATTGACAGCAATCTACTCCGGTATTTTGTTGGTGGTGTGCCTGATGTTTAGCATCGCTATATATAGTACCGCGACGAATACCTTTGAGCGTCGACCGTTATCTAGAGCGCCAGATTCGCAAATGAATATGGATGTTGGGATGAATCGAGATCTGAACACCGAAATTGAGGATATGGTGAGAGAGCGAGATGAGGAGATACGTCGAACGATGTTGGCGAGCCTGATTGGTCTTAATATCTGCGTGTTTGTGGCCGGAGTGTTTTTGAGCTACTTGTTGGCGCGGGCGACATTGAAGCCGATTGACGATAGCCTGAAGGCGCAAGAGCAATTTGTGTCGAACGCGAGCCACGAGCTGAGGACGCCGCTCAACACGATGCGGATGGAGAATGAGATTTTGCGACGCGATAAGTCGGCGACGAAAGATGATTACATGAAGCAGGTAGATAGCAACTTGGAGGAAGTGGATAAACTGAGCGCTCTTTGTACACGGCTATTATCGTTAAGTCATAATGAGAAAATGGAAGTGACGGAAGTGGCGGTGCCAGAGGTAGTGACCGAGGCGCTGGTGAAGGTGACGCCGGTTGCGCATAAGCGAAAGATTGAGATAAGGAACAAGATTGAGGACGTAAAACTGATTGCGAATCGCGAGGCGCTAACGGAGATATTGGAAATTTTACTGGATAACGCAATAAAGTACAGTCCGAGAGAGTCGAAGATTACAATAAAAAGTGACGGACGCAAGATTATTGTGAGCGATCAGGGCGTTGGGATTGCCGAGGATGATTTACCGCATATTTTTGAACGTTTTTATCGGGCGGAGAAGTCCCATACTACGAGCGGGCATGGGCTTGGTTTGTCGCTAGCGCAGCACTTAGCAGAACAACAGAATTTGAAAATAACAGCGCAAAATAACCCGAAAAAGGGTGCAAGCTTCGTAATTCAGTAAGTATCAGGATTTTCTCAGGGGGCAAAACGATACTGGTTTTTAAAGAAAGGAATATTAAGAATGTTTAAAAACATGCTTGAAAGGTCGGGGCTCTCGACTATAAGGAAACCGAGCCGAACTGTGATATTGATAGTAATTATGTTCGTGATGGCGAATATGATGCTGGCGACAATTGCGATTAAGAGTGCGGTAAATGAGAGTATTAAGTACGCAAAAGAGAGTTTGGGTGGAACGATCTATCTGCAGGCTGATATGGCGGCGCTGCGCGAGCAGGCGATGTCGGGGATGGATACGAGCGGCAGCGACTCGTCTGGTACGCGACAACGCGTGCAGATTGAGCGACCTTCTATTTCGATTGACATGGCGCAAGAGATAGCGAGCAGCGAGTATGTGAAAGATTATACATATTCTGTTTCGGCGAGTGCGAATGCGAGTAGCTATGAGCTCGTAGAGACCGAAGATTCTTCGATGCGTGAGCAGATTCGTGAAGGTATGGGTGGTGGCGGAGGCTTCCCTGGGATGTCTAGCGAAGATGGCGGATCGTTTGAGTTTTCGATGGGTGATACGAGCATCGTGGGTATAAATTCCTTTGCGTTTATCTCTGATGTGGAGTCAGGCAATATGAAGCTTGCCGATGGTGAGATATTTGACGAGAGTACAGAGAACGGCGTAATGATTTCGGTAGATTTGGCTGATGAAAACGACCTAAGTGTTGGTGACGAGATGGCGTTTGTGTTGATGGATGACGAAACCGAGATTACGTTGACGATCGTAGGAACTTTTGATAATTCGACGGACAACTACGACCCGAATACGATGTATACGAATGTAGAAACCGCTGTAGAGTTTAATACGAGCGGTGAAGATTTGGGTGTGCAAAGCGTGAAGTATTATTTGGTAAATGCCGAAGACAAGGATGCATTTTTAGCGGAAGCATTGAGCAAGTATCCAACGCTCGAAGAAGATGGCTTTACGCTTGATATTGACACGAGTGCTTATGACCAGATGGTTGGGCCGATAGAGTCAGTAGGCGGATTTGCAACGACGATTCTTTGGGTGGTGATTATCGCGAGTGTAGTGATTATTACACTAATCGTGACGATAAATGTGAAAGATAGGCGTTATGAGATGGGCGTACTGATGAGTCTTGGCGCGACAAAGCGAAATATCTTGGGGCAGGTGTTGATTGAGCTCGTGATAGTTGCGACAGTCGGATTCATTGTCTCGGTGCCGACGGGTACAGTAGTGGCGAAGGTGATGGGGAATGGACTGCTGGATAGTCAGCTGACGATGAATGAGGAGCAGACGACGCAGAACTTTGGGCGTGGTCAAAACGCCGGAAACCCAAGCATGGGTAGTGGTAGTGGGGGCGGGATGATGGGTGGTGGAAACATGCCTGGAGCGGAGAGCACCACCTCGGATGTCGAAGCGATTGACGAGATAGATGTGAGTGCGACAGTTGCGGATTACGCGATTCTGTTCGCGGCAGGTTATGCAATTATAATTCTGGCATTGATTATTCCGAGCGTGAACGTGTTGAGGTACGAACCGAAAACTATTTTGAGTGGGAAGGAGTAGAAAATGAAAGACCAAAAGAACGAACTAACGATTGAGAATTTGAAGCATACATATAGTGACGGACAGGTAAATGTAGATGTGCTGCGCGGAGTAAATGCAAAGTTTGAGCAGGGGAAGCTGTATGCGATTGTGGGCGAGAGCGGCAGCGGCAAGACGACTTTGATTTCGCTACTATCGGCGCTTGATAAGATTCAGAGTGGTAATATCAAATTTAACGGCAAAAGTATAAAGAAGATCGGTGAGGGTAAATTTCGCTTGAGCTATGTGAATATCGTGTTTCAGTCGTATAACTTGATCAAGTATATGACGGCACGGGAAAACGTGCAGATTGCTTTGGATTTTGAGAATATTCCGGGTGATCGCAAGGAGAAATCTTATGAACTCTTGAAGCGCGTGGGGCTGGGGTACGCTGAGGCAGATAGGTTGGTGAATAAGCTTTCGGGTGGGCAGCAGCAGCGCGTGGCGATTGCGCGGGCAATGGCTGGCGACACGCCGATTGTGGTTGCGGATGAGCCAACGGGCAACTTGGATGAAAAGACTGAGTCGAAGATTTTGGAGCTATTCCATACATTGGCGGAGAGTGGGAAGATTGTGATTATAGTGACGCATAGCCAAAAAGTGGCGAAGCACGCAAAGGCAATTGTCTATAATATGCAAAGCGGTTTGCTGAAGAAGAAGTAAGCATGCTAAAATAGGGATATGAAAATCCCTAAAGATAAAAGATTTAGGATCTGGTGGCTAATTGGTGGTTTGGTGATAATTGGACTAGCGATTGCGGCGGTACTGTTGCTCCTGCCTAGAGATGATGGAGAAAAGAAAGTTGGGGACGTGTCGGAAGAGCAAACGAAGCCTGATCTAGTTTTGACGCGCGCAGAGGAAATTCTAGGTGGGATGACTCTTGAAGAAAAAGTCGGGCAGATGTTTGTAGTAAATACGGCGAACTTGGAATATAGTGCGGGAGGTGTGATATTGTTCGCTGCGGATGTACATAGTGCGGCGCAGGTGAAAACCTATAACGCGAACGTGCAGGCAAATAGCAAATATGGAATGCTGATAGGCACGGATCAAGAAGGTGGGATTGTGGACCGGCTACAGAACGCTGGGGTGACGCGATTTGGCAATATGGCGACGATTGGCGCGACGGGTGATGCCTCGAAGGCATATAACGTTGGGGTGACATACGGTAAAGAAATGAAGGCGCTAGGATTTAATGTGGATTTTGCGCCAGTAGCGGATGTGAATACGAATCCTAACAACCCAGTAATCGGCGTTAGGTCATTCGGTAGCGATGCGGGCTTGGTGTCGAAAATGGTAGCGGCAGAAGTGAAGGGGTTGCAGGAGAATGGAGTAGCAGCTACTTTGAAACATTTTCCAGGACATGGCGATACTTCGACGGACTCACATACTGGTGCGGTGTCGGTGCAGAGCGACTTGGCGCGGCTGCGTGCTGTGGAGCTACTGCCGTTTAAGGCAGGAATAGACGCTGGCGCGGATATGGTGCTGTCGGCACATATCAAGCTACCTAATGTGGATAGTAGTGGACTACCGGCTACAATGTCGAAGAAAATTTTGACGGATATATTAAGGGGAGAGCTGGAATTTGACGGGGTGATAATTACCGATTCGCTGGGTATGGGGGCGATATCGAATTATTATTCTACGGAGCAGGTAGTAATGAACTGTGTATCTGCGGGAGTAGATATGATGTTGATGCCGGTGAATTATGTGGCGGCACATGGCGCGCTTTTGAAATATGTACAAGATGGGAAAATTTCTGAAGACAGGATTGACGAATCGGTGCTGCGGATTTTGAATTTGAAGCTAAAATTAGGTGCGCTAAAGTAATAACGGCGTTAACAATTTAGAAACATTTTATTGGTACAATATATATATGATCAGGATTTTAGTGGTTGAAGATGACAAAAAGCTCAACCAAATTATTTGTAAATATTTGCAGGGCAAGAAATATGACGTTGATGGCTGCTTTAATCCGCGTGAAGCATACGATCTGATGTATGACAAAAATTATGATTTGATTATTTCGGACATAATGATGCCGGAAGTGGATGGATTTGAGTTCGCGGAAACTGTGCGAATGGATAATAAGAACATTCCAATTTTGTTTATGACGGCACGAGACGATTTGGCTTCCAAGCAGAAGGGTTACGAGCTGGGAATTGATGACTATATGGTGAAGCCGGTTGATATGGAGGAGCTGGTGCTGCGTGTTGCCGCGCTACTTCGGCGGGCAAATATCGCGACAAAAAAGTGTATCGAGATTGGTAATTTGATGATGGATGAAGAAGAGAGGCGCGTGACGATCGGTGGGGAGGAGATACCGGTGACTTTGCGCGAGTTTAATATTATATACAGAATGTTGTCTTACCCAAATAAGACTTTTTCGCGCGGTCAGCTGATGGATGAATTTTGGGGATTTGACAGTGACACGGGGTTGCGCGCGGTAGACGTGTACATAACGAAGCTTAGGAATAAATTTAGCAAATGTGATGGCTTTAAAATAAATACCGTGCATGGTTTGGGCTATCGAGTGGAGATAAAATGAGGACAAAGAAGGAGCAGGCTATTGATGAGCGCGTGAAGTTGAGGCGATCTTCGGTAGCTGGGTATTTTTTGACGTTGGTGGTTTTTATTGTTTTGTCGATGTTGCCAACGATAATATTCGGCGGGTTTGATTTGCTGTTTCGGGAGTCTGGACCGTATGTTGTGTTTTATATGGTGTATTGGGCTGTGGTAGTGGCAGTAGTTCTTGCGATAATATCCAAGCAAAAGCAAAGTACCTTCGACAAGCCAATGAAAGAGTTAAGTGAGGCGGCGAAGAAAGTTGCAGAGGGGGATTTTTCGGTGTATTTGGCGCCACGCCACACGGCGGATCGGTATGATTATATTGACGTGATGTTTCAGGACTTTAATAAGATGGTGCAGGATTTGGGTTCGCTTGAGACCTTGAAGAGTGATTTTATTGCGAGTGTTTCGCACGAGATAAAAACGCCACTTGCGAATATCCAGAGTTATTCGAGCGCACTTAAGACGCAGAAATTGACGAAGAGTGAGCAGGAAGATTATATAAATACGATTCAGGAATCTTCGGAAAAATTGAATAATCTTGTGGCAAATATTTTGAAATTGAATCGACTCGAAAACCAGACAGTAGAACTAAATATTGAATCGTATGATTTGTGCAGACAATTGAGCGAGTGTGTTTTGGGCTTCGAAAAAGAAATCAATGCGAAAGAATTGAAATTGAAGATCGATATGGATGATCGCGCCACGATTGACGCCGATAAGAGTATGCTCGAGATGGTGTGGAATAATTTGCTTTCAAACGCGGTGAAATTTTGTAAAACTGGCGGTACAATTGCTGTGAAGCAAACCTCAACGAATAATCAGGTGGTGGTGGAAATTAGCGATATGGGTATTGGAATGAGTGAGGAAGCGATGCGGAGGGTGTTTGAGAAGTTTTATCAGAGTGACAATTCGCGGTCGAACGAGGGGAACGGCCTGGGCCTATCGCTAGTTGGCAAGGTGGTTGATTTGGTAGGCGGCACGATTACTGTTGAGAGTGAACTAAATAAGGGCTCGAAGTTCACAGTAAAACTTAATGTTTATCAAGATGCGTAATCCTGTAAGGTATTTTTTGGGACTGGAGCGAAAAGACCAGCGAATGATATTTATTATGCTTACGGCAGTTACAAACGTAATGATGTTTGTCTATAACCTGACGTTTGGGGTGATAAATATGTCGCTTTGGATGTTGATAAATGCGGTGTTTTATTTCGTGATTATTATTTCGCGATATTTGTCGCTGAAGAATTATGGAAAATCTAAACGCGCAAAAAATGAAGTTGAAGCACAGGAAATGGCACGAGCGGATTATCGGAATACGGGAATATTGCTGATTGTGCTGGCGTTAGTTTATGCGCTGGCGGGTGCCTATATGTTTAATAGTGCGATCGAGCATGACCTGCATGAATATGCGATATATGGCACGGCGTTTATGGCATTCTGGAGCTTGGGTTTTAGTATCGCAGGGATAATTAAATACAAAAAGAATACGAACTTGATAGTTCGTGCAGCGGTGCTAACGAGCCTTGCGGTGGCGATTACGGCGATTGTGGCAACACAGGAGGCGTTGTTGTCGAGGTTTGGTGGCGGAGAGAATTACGCGCAAATCAACGGTGCGGCGGGGTGGATTGCGAGTGTGATTATCTTTATCATGGGAATTTGCATGATTTTAACATCTCGCAAACATATCTAAAACATTTTTGAAATATCCGACTGTTATTATTGGGGTGTTAATCAATAACAAGAAGGGAATTACTATGAATAATAACGAAAAGAAAAGCCAGAGCTTTGTGGGTTACGAATATAAGGAAGTGACTATAAAGCAAAGTCTGGAGCAAGTTTATGCTGATGGCTATGCGAATTTTGGTTGGGAAATCGAAGATAGGGCGATGGGCCTGCCGGTAGGTTCGGTAACGCTAAAGATGAAGCGTGATCGCAAGATTCGCAATAAGGCGGAGCTGGTGCGATTGCAACGCAAGTTTGAGGCTGACGTTGAGGAAATCGACGCATTGGAGCGCTCGAAATATACAATGGCATCGGTAGTGGCGTATGTTGTTGGGGTGATTGGGGCGGCATTTATGGCGGGATCGGTATTTGCGATAACTGGCGGTTCGGTTGTGTGGTGTATTATCTTTGCGATACCTGCGTTTATTGGGTGGATTTTGCCGTACTTCTTGTACAAGAAAATCGTACGCAATAAGACGGCCGAGGCAAATAGTTTCATCGAATCGAAATACGATGATGTTTATGAAGTTTGCGAAAAAGCAAGTCGGTTGAGTTAAGTAAAGAAAAAAGAAAGGAGATAACATGAATCCATTGGTAATTGGCGCAATCGTGGTGGGCGTAGTTGTTGTAATTGCGATCATTGTGGCTATTGTGAAAAAAGTTCGTAATCGCTAAGAATTGTTAGTGAAAAAAGATGCCTATTTTCGTAGGCATCTTTTTGTTTTTCGCTTTGGTGGGCGAGATGGGATTTGAACCCATAATCCGGTAAGGGAAGCGGATTTTAAGTCCACCGCGTATACCAATTCCGCCACTCGCCCGCGTGGGGATATTGTAGCATAAAATGCTAGTTTTTGATGATACTTTCGACGAGGGTTGTCATTGCGCCGGTGAAGAGAAGTGTGAGCATAAGGATGCCCCAAATAATGTAGATGACGAAGAATGAGCGCGTGTAGTTGCGGCGGTTGATATTGGAGCTGTCGATTGCGAAGATGATCATAAAGATCCAGCCGATGAGTGGAATTGAATAAAGGACATTGTATCCAAAATATTCCCACATCGAAAGTGGCCGATACTCGGTTGGTAGTTTTTTGTTTGATGTTGCCATGAAAAGTCCTTTGCTTTAATGCTTATGGCTATATTGTAGCAGGTTTGCGACAAAATGGAGGGTTTTTAGATTGATTATAGTTTTGTATCTGTAATTAGATTTCGAGAATGTCTGCTGGGAGATTGCGACGGAAGTAGTTGTCGTGCGAGATATAGAGAATGGCACCGGAATACTTGGCGAGAGCGTTCTCGAGTTCTTCGATAGAAGGAAGATCGAGGTGAGATGTTGGCTCGTCAAGAATAAGAAGTGCTGGGTCGATACTTAGCATTTTGATGATTTGAAGGCGGGCTTTTTGGCCGCCGGATAGGTCTTTGACTTTGGTGTTTAGGTCTTCTGGTTCGAAAAGATAGTCGGCGGCGAGTTGGCGGATTTTGGTTTCGGTGATGCTGAGTTTTTGATCGAAATAGATTCTTTCGATGGCGTCGTGAAGTGATAGAGGGAAGTAGTCTTTGGAGACTTCTTGTTCATAGATGCCGATTTTGACGTGTGGGTCGCGATGAATTTCGCCGGCGAAAATATTTATATCTGAGTTGCCAAGCAGGGCTTTTACGAGGGTTGATTTGCCAGCGCCATTGCGGCCACGAATTTCGAGTGTACCGGATTCAAATAGCTCGAATTTTTTATCGGTGAATAGCGGCTTGTCGTAGCCAATGGAAAGATTTTCGACTTTAAAAATACTGCGGCGAGATTTTGAGCCTTCGGTTTTGAGGCCGATACGAAGGTTTTTTGCTTTGTACTTTTGGTAACGATCGGCATTTTTGGAGTCGAGCTCGGCGGCGGAAGTTTTGTCGATCCAGAAGGATGGTTTTTCGACTTTTTGTAGTTCTTCGAGCTGTTTTTTGCAGCGGTTTTCCATCACGACGAAGGGATTTCGTTTGTCGGCGGTGCCACCCCAGCTGGCTTTTTTGCTACGCGCATAGAGGATTTGTTTTTTGAGATTTTCGATTTGACGCTGCACGACTTCGTATTCGTTCATGCCGGTACTAGTCTTGACTGTATTTTGCGCTAGGTATTGCTCGTAGTTGCCCTTGTATTGGACTGCCGTGCCGTCTTTGATTTCGATAATGCGGTCAACTTCACCCAGAACATCGCGGTCGTGAGTGATGGTAAGGATGGCTTCTGGGGCTTGCTTCATCCAAGTGATGAACTTGGCTTTTGCGATGTAGTCCATGTAGTTGGTCGGCTCATCGATAAGTGCAAGATTCGCTTTGCTGTGCATGATTTTAACGACTTCCACAAGGCGCTTCTCTCCACCAGAGAGGCTCGCGAACTTACGATCGGCGTAGCCATCCATTTGGAAGTTTTTGAGTTCCTCGCGCACGAGATCTTCAACGAAATAATATTCTTTGTGGGTGAATTTTTCGAGTGCGGCAGAATACTCTTTGATTTGTTTGCCGGTTGGTGATTCGAGGTCGGTAAAATCGCGCATGATCTTGTAGAGCTTTGAGAATTCCGGAAGACCTTGCAGTATGTATCCTATGACTGTCATTTCGCCGACGTGGCTATATTCCTGATCGGTGGCGACCAAGACGGCGCCCTTGCGCAGGATGACGTCGCCAGTAAAATCGGTATCTTTGCCCATGAGGATGTTCAAGATAGTGGTTTTGCCGATGCCATTTCGGCCGATAATGCCGACTTTTTCACCTTCAGATACTGAAAAATCTACGCCGGAAAAGAGGTTTTTGGCGCCGAATGATTTTTCTGTGACGTTTACGGATAATAACATATTGATAATGATAGCATAATATTGTGGAATAAAAAAAGCGCACTTGAGAATTCAAGTGCGTGGGTGAGGCTTATGACGCCTCTTTTATGTGGTCTTTGTAGGGCTCCAGACTTTTTGCGTCGAATATTACAGTAACGTCGCGTCCTTCGCCGGCGACATAGCCGATGACGTCGGCAGAGCTGCCTTTGATATTGACGCGTTTGACTGGGAAGTCCCAGTTGGTGGCGTAATGCGAAAAGCGACACCAGAGTTCGGGTGCTCCGCTCGAAGTGCGGAGATAGAGCGTTTTGGTAGTATCCATGGCTTGTCCTCCTAATTGACTTTGCAGTGAAAGCGCTCAACGCCGAACAATTTGCCATCTGTGAAAATCTGATAGCCGAGTTCGACCCAGCCAGAAGCGGCCGGATGCGCGGCGTGAATTTCATTGAGCACGTGATGGGCTCTTTCTTGCGAATATGCAATGAGCCCCGATCGATGGGGATCGCCAAATGCGACAGTCTTGCCATTTATGGTGTCGCCTTTTTTTTGGCAGCTTTGTAGTGCCAGAACTTTCGATAACGCTGTACATATTTTCCCTCCTTACCACTAGTAAAATGCGTAGATTATCCAAAAACTAATAATCGTATTTTGTCATTATGTCATGAATTCGTGAAAAAAGCAATGGACTACTCATAACTTGAAGGTGTTTCTGTAGGTGTGAAAGTGAGATGTGGTAGCATAAGTGGTACAATAAGAATATGAAAAAAATACGTACTATAGTTTTGATATTAACCATAGTTCAGGCGGCATTTATTATCTTTGCCATCGTGATGCAGTTTGTGATTCCAAGTTCTGCTGCGGAAACGGCCTTTGAGGTTTTTGCGCTTGTCAGCTCGGCTGTCAGCATAGTAATTGCCGTGATTGTGCAGCTTGAATCCTACCGCGAGCGCAATGAGACTGCTCGTATTATTCGTGAGTTAAACGAAATTGACGCCCAGCTAGATGCCGAGCGAGCACTTGACAAATCTCTTCGCAAGAAACTAGATGAGTTGACCGCGATGGATAGCCGGATTTACCGGAAGCTTTCTAAGAAGCCTAAGAAATAGGTAATATAGCATAAACAAAAATCCCCTGATTGGCAGGGGAGAATATGCTTATTTTGGAGGTGCCGATCGGATTTGAACCGATGATAAAAGGTTTTGCAGACCTCTGCGTTAGACCACTCCGCCACGGCACCTTGTTCCAATATTGTATCATGACTTGTGTAGATTTTAATGTAATGTGACCCAAGCCATGCTTGCCAGACACAGAGAAGCGCTGATAAAATAAAATCAGCGAAAGGCAGGGATAGGGAATGGGACAAAATCAGTATGATGCAGCATTTAAACGAGAGAGCGTCAAAATGATAGAAAGTGGTATAAGTGCGGCAGAGGTGTCAGAAAAGCTCGGAGTTCATGTGAAGACGCTATACCGTTGGCGGGATGAACAGCGGCGGGATGGCGCACATGCCTTTCCCGAGAAGGGGAATTTGACACCAGCCGATGCACAGCTGCGGGATTTGCAACGGCGCATAAAGGATTTGGAAGAGGAGAACGAGATCTTAAAAAAAGCGGCGGCCATCTTTGCAAAACAGGGGAAATGAAATACCGATTCATGTACGAGCACCGCAGGCAGTACAGGATCAGCAAGATGGCCGATACGATGGAAGCATCCCGGACGGGATATTACGGTTGGGTCAAGCATGGGTGTACGAGCCGACGAGAGCAGCGTGATGAAGCAGACCTCAAACTCATTCGCAAAGCTTTTGTAGAAACAAAGCAGACCTATGGCCCCAGGCGGCTGTCTAAGCATTTACGCCAACATGGCCACAATATAGGCCGCGTGCGTGTAGAGCGATTGATGCAGGAAAACAATATCATCCCCAAAACGGTGAGGAAATTCAAGGCCACTACAAACTCCAATCACGATTACCCGGTAGCCTCTAATCTGCTGAACCGAAACTTCTCCGTTGCCAGGCCTAATACTGCTTGGGTCAGCGACATCACTTATGTGGCCACGGGCGAAGGCTGGCTATATCTGGCGGCGGTGATGGACTTATGCACCGGCAAGATTGTCGGCTGGGCTATGGGAAAGCGTATGACGGCAAATCTTGTGTGCGACGCTCTCAAACAGGCGGTGCTTCGCCAGCGGCCACCAAAGGGCATTATCTGCCATTCAGACCGCGGCGTTCAGTATGCTTGCAGGGATTATCGCCGTCTGCTAAAAAGGTTTGGCCTCGTTTAAAGTATGTCACGCAAGGGTAATTGTTGGGACAACGCTCCCATGGAAAGTTTCTTCGGCACTCTCAAAACCGAACTCATCTACCATGAGGATTACCTCACTCGCAACCAGGCCAGGGCCTCTATCTTCGAATATGTCGAGGTTTTCTACAATCGAATCCGGCTTCAAAAAAAGCTCGGCTATCTTTCTCCTGAAGTTTACGAAAAACTCAGCTTTTCAGCGTAACTGTGTGTCTGGGTGAGATGGCAGGGGTCAGGCGGAAGATATGAAAAGGTGTAAACAATTAGTTTTTTCAGGCAAAATATACGTCAACGAAAATAAAATTGTTTACACCAATGATATTAGCCCGATTTTCAGGGGTGAAAGCAATAAAAAAGACCTTCCAAAAACTGAAAAGTCACTTATGGTGCGGGTTAAGAGACTCTAACTCTCGACCTCATCCTTGGCAAGGATGCGCTCTAAACAACTGAGCTAAACCCGCAGGGTTGTAATGAGAAGTATACAGAATTGTTGGAAATATTGCAAGGACTAAGATATGTTATACTAATGCTTAATAATAGCCAAAAAGAGGGTTAAAATATGGAACAAGACGCGAGTCCGCAGCAAAATATGTATGGTGGGCAAATGCCGGCGCAGGAGATAGATGACGGCACTAAGACTTTAGGTATTCTGTCTATTGTATTTGCATTTTTGGCGTCATTTATTGGGCTGATTTTGGCGATTGTGGGTACTAGTAAGGCAAAGCGTATTCTGAAAGAGACTGGAAGGCCGGCTCAGGGTGCGGGCTATTTGCAAGCTGGGTTGATTTGTTCGATCGTGATGATGTCGTTGTGGCTGGTGGGGATTATTCTCTCTGTTGTCGCGGTGATTGCCGTAATAAATGTGGCGTCTAACGAGATAAATTGGAACGAGATGGGCGACTATGACTACGGATACGTAGCTTTGGATGACTGCGATGGCGAATCATGCGCGAAAATCATCGTGGGCGACTGGGATTGCTATGATGGCACGTCTAGTATTACTGGATATCAGTATGATGACGAGGGTAATATTATTGGACATGATGGCTCGAAGCAGAACCCGGAAATTATACGCCGATATGAGTTTGGCACGAGGCTGATCTATGCGTATGACGTGAATAACGAGACGGACAATAACTTGCGTGGGAGTTATTTCTCGGAACTATACGAGAAAGAGGCCAACGGCAAGTTTGAATATGAACTGACTGTGAAGTTTACGGAGTTTATGTCGGGCGGGGAAAGCTTGGATAATTATGTAGGTGCAGAAGCAACCTGGAACGTAGTAGTTGACCCCGAAGATAGGTATACGATTGGGATTGGGATGGGTAGTAGCGCGTACGAATGCCGTCGCGCTGACTAATGTCATTTGTGATATAATTAGTGCATAAAAGGGACGGGAGGTTAGTATGAATTGGTTAAGTTTAGGAGTAATTGGCGGGTGCGTAATGATGTTCGTAATTGCGCTGATTTGGCATCAGTACAAAAAGCGAATGAAGGCGGACGAAGAGGCACGCGCAAATGCTCAAAAAATAATCGATGAAATCGCCGAGAAGGAAAAGAAGAAACAATTGAAAAAGGTTGCTACGAAGCAGAAGGAAACTAAGTAAAATATGCAGAAGCAAATTGCTGCAAATAAGCGTACGACTGTGATGATCATGATGTTTTTTGTGGTTTTTGTGACGCTAATTGGTGGTTTGTCTGCGTGGCTAAATAATAGCTGGACGATGGTGTTTTGGTTTTTGGGGATTGCACTTGTTTATGCTTTGATCCAGTATTTTGCGGCGGGAAAATTGTCGGTGATGATGACGGGCGCAAAAGAGATCCAGAAATCGGATAATCCGCGACTATATAATATAGTTGAAGAAATAAGCACAGCGGCGAAATTGCCAATGCCGAAAGTTTATGTGATAAAAGACTCGGCGCCAAATGCTTTTGCGACGGGGCGAGATCCAGCGCATGCGATAGTAGCGGCGACGACTGGTTTGATTGAAATTATGGACGACAAGGAATTGAAGTCTGTGATGGCGCACGAAATGGCGCATGTGAAGAATTATGATATTCGAGTGAGTATGATTGTGTTTGGATTGGTCTGTGCGATTGGGCTAATATCTGATTTGGGGTTGAGGCTCCTGTTTTATAACCGCGACGAGGAGGATCGTTCGCCGATTGGCTTGATTATTGCGATGCTGACTTTGATTTTGGCGCCGATTGCGGCGGCTTTGGCGCAAATGGCGGTGTCGAGGCAGCGCGAATATCTTGCTGATAGCACATCGGTACAGATGACGAAGCAGCCAGAGAGTATGATTGCGGCGCTAAAGAAGCTCGATACGCATGCGCGGCCAATGCACCAACAGAATCCGGCTACAGAGGCGTTATTTATTGCGAATCCCCTCAAGAAATCGTTTTTTTCGAATATTTTTTCAACACATCCGCCAATGGAAAAACGGATAGAAAGGCTTGAGGATGCCAGAAAATAAGGCAGAAGAAAAACCAAAAAAGAAGTCGGGCTTTAAGGATAGTTTTTTTAAGACGCGCGAGAAAGTTTGGATAAAACGAGCAGCGAGAGTGCGGCTCCACACTTCGTTCAAAAGGTCATATCGCGAAGATTACGTACGACCGCTAGAGGCTCCAGGTCTACTGCACCATGCGATGACGACACTCAAGCTTGTATTTAAGAAGTGGCGACTGTTTGTGCCGTTGATTTTGATCGTGGTGGGTTTGAATATTGTGCTCGTGGGACTAATGAGTGAAAGCACATATGTGACATTTCAGGACACACTTGAGGAAACTAATGAGTACGTCGCGGAAGGTCGGTTGGGGCAGGTGGCGAAGGCGAGCTTGCTTCTGATTTCGACTGTGACGAGCGGCGGCTTGTCGAGCGGCACGTCTGAGGTGCAGCAGATTTTCTCGATTTTTCTATTTATCATCGTGTGGCTCGTGACGATATATTTGATTAGGCATATTATGGCGGGGAACAAGCCGAAGCTGCGAGATGGACTATACAATGCGCTAAGTCCGCTATTGTCTACGCTGATGGTGTTTGTGGTGGTCTTTATACATTTGATTCCGATATTTGTAGTAGTGATTGGTTATTCGGCGGCAGTTTCGACGGGCTTTCTTAGCACTCCATTGTACGCGTTTATATTTTGGCTGTTTTCGGCGGGATTGATTTTGTTGTCGTGCTATTTGCTGCCGGGCTCGGTGCTGGGGCTGGTGGCGGTATCGGCGCCGGGGATGTACCCGATGGCGGCGGTGAATACTGCGTCGGATTTGATTCAGGGAAGGCGCACGAAGTTTATTATTCGGCTAATTTTTGCGATATTTTTCTTGGCGGTGATATGGGTAGTGGTGATGCTGCCATTGATATTGCTAGATTTGGTAATAAAAGAACATGTGGCGTGGATGGCGGGCGTGCCGGTGGTGCCGTTCTTGTTGCTCACGATGACGACATTTACATTCGTATATGTGTCGGCGTACGTCTATTTGTATTACAGGAGAATGTTGGATGATCCCAACTGATGTACGGGAGCGAGTGGGGAAACTTCGAGAGCTGATAAATAATTATCGGTATCATTATCATGTGCTAGATGAGTCAATTATGCCTGAGGCAGCGGCAGATGATTTGAAGCACGAGCTAGTGCAGCTTGAGGAAAAATATCCAGAACTCATTACACCAGATTCGCCTACGCAGCGAGTGGCAGGGCAGGCTTTGGAGAAGTTTAATAAGGTTGCACATTCGGAGCGGATGATTTCGTTGTCGGATGTTTTTTCGGAGCAAGAGCTTGGTGATTGGTTGGTGCGAATTGAGAAGCTCGGCGTGAAAAATCCGGTGCTTTTTGCGGATATCAAGATGGATGGACTGGCATGTGCGTTGATTTATGAAGATGGTCTGCTCGTGCAGGCGCTGACGCGTGGTGACGGCAAGGTGGGCGAAGATGTGACGATGAACGTACGGACAATTGAGAACGTACCGCTGAGTATTCCAGACAAAAATCATTGCGAGATTCGTGGGGAGATTGTGATTTTTAAGGCGGATTTTGAGAAGCTGAATGAAGCGCAACGGGCAGAAGAAAAACCAGAGTTTGCGAACCCCCGAAATTTGGCGGCGGGTACGATAAGACAGCTTGATCCGAAAATCGCAGCGAGTAGACCGCTTAAATTTATCGGCTACGACATGATTAGTGCGGAAATTCCAACGAATTTTGACGTATACGAAACGATGAAAAGACTCGGAATTCAGACCTCGGGACAGCAGCAAACTTGTACAAGTTTGGCAGAGGCGATGGGGTATATTAACAGATTAGAAACGGCGCGCGAGGAGCTACCGTTTGGGACAGATGGCGTGGTGGTGAAGGTGAATAATCGGGCGGATTTTAGGGAGCTAGGGATCGTGGGTAAGACGCCGCGTGGTGCGGTGGCATATAAGTACCCAGCGGAAGAAGCGGCAACGATCGTGCGCGATATTGTAATCTCGATTGGGCGGACGGGTGCGGCAACGCCAGTCGCGGTGTTGGACGCGGTGAAGGTGGCGGGAAGCACGGTAAGGCATGCGAGTCTGCACAATGCAGATGAGATCGCGCGGCTAGATGTGCGGATTGGCGATACGGTAATTATATATAAGGCGGGGGACATTATTCCGCAGATAAATCGAGTTTTGACGGAGCTGCGACCTGACGGCGCGGAGAAGTTTGATTACGAAAAAGCGTTGCATGAGCAGTACCCAGAATTAGAATTTGAGCGACCTGAGGGAGAAGTGGTATATCGCGTGAAAGGCAGTAGTTCGGAGCAGATTTTGAAGCGAGCGGTAGAATATTATGCGAGTAAGCCGGCACTAAATATTGAAGGTATGGGTGAGAAAAACGTTGAGGCGGTTGTGGATGCGGGGCTTGTGAAATCGATTGCGGATTTGTATATTTTGACGCCAGAGCAATTGATGGGACTGGAGAGATTTGCGGATATTTCGGCACACAAATTGGTGGACAATATTGCGCGATCGAAGAAGCCGCAGCTGGCGCGACTAATTACGGCGCTAGGAATTCGGCACATTGGAACGCAGACCGCGATGGATCTTGCGACGCATTTTAAGAATATTGAGGCGCTGTCTGAGGCGAGTGAAGATGAGCTTTTGGGGATAGATGGAATTGGGAAGATCGTGGCGGAGTCGGTGGTGGCTTGGTTTGCTGATGAAGACAACTTGGAGCTTTTGAGGCTATTAAAAGAGCGAGGGGTTGAGCCGCAGTTTGAGGATAAATCTGGCGGTAAGCTCGCTGGCAAATCTTTTGTAGTTACGGGAACATTGGCGAGCATGGGGCGGGACGAAGCTGAGGCGAAGATTAGGGAGCTTGGCGGAGACTTCCATAAGAGTGTTGTGAAAAACACAACATATCTAGTTGCCGGAGAGAATACTGGAAAATCAAAACTGGAAAAAGCAGCAAAGCTTGGCACGACAGTAGTAAATGAAGCGGAATTTTTGAAAATCCTTGAGGCGTAAAAAACGGGGTCGCGCGGATATGCGCGACCCCTTGCTTGGGGATGCCTGCCTCTCTCCAGCGGCAGAATATATAAAAGTTACTGGATGGGTGTTCCATCCAAATAACTGACGGGGAGTTGGCCAAAGATGGCCAAGTAAAACGCCTCGTCTTGTGAGATTTTTTTGCGAACATGTGCAACTTCACTTTCGGTTGTGCGATTTATCTCCTGCATGGCGATTAGTGTGCCGTGCAGTTCTGTAGCTTGAGCAAGTAGCTCTTTTCCGAGCCGTTTGTCGGCAGAAATATTGGGGTATTCGCGCAGTAGGCGGTCGAGCCGCCTTTTCATTAGGTTGTTGTCGTCCGTCCTGATCGGGATCTCCTTTGTGGCGCCTGCTTTGTCGGCGACTAAAACAATCTTTACTTCAGTTTGCATAGTATCATCCTCCTTGTAATGTGCTCTAGACCTCAGTGACTAGTGTGAGAATTATATCATAAGATACGGATATCTGTTAAGGAAACCTAAAAACCGGCAATAATGTGCATTGGCACTCTTGACATTGGAGTGCCAGAAGCATAAACTAGAGTAATGATGGATGAATTTAGTGAAATAATGAATCATTTAAGCGAAAATGCGCGATTTGCACTCCAAAAAGCGGATTTTTACAGTAAGAGGTACAACCAAGGGTATATGGGTACTGAGCATCTTTTGATGGGAATTTTGGCGCAAGATACAAGTACGGGCGCAAAGTTTTTGCGTGATGAGGGCGTTAATTTGCCAGAGGTTGAAAAAGCAGATGGCAAGGTGGCAGTAGATGTGCCTGGTGCGCCAATGGCGATGATGTCGTTGTCGGAAGCAACTGTTTTGACGCTCAGGATGTCGATGAATTTTGCCCGCGAGAATGGCATTGAGTTGATTGGTACGGAGCATATGGTATATTCATTGATTCGCCAGCCAAATTCGCGTGCGGCAAACTTACTTACGAAGCTAGACGTAGATCTTAATACGTTGGCATCGCAAATTGAGGAGCTAGTAGAAAAACAGGCGGCAGAAGCAAAACTTGAACAGCAAAAAGTAAAGAATGGCAAAAAGCAGAACTATCGCTGGCTGTCGCGCTATGGCACGGATTTGACGGAGGCCGCGAAGAACGGCAAGCTTGATACTGTGGTTGGGCGCGATCAGGAGATTGAGCGCACGGTAACAATTTTGTGCCGACGTACAAAATCGAACCCAGTACTAATTGGTGAAGCTGGCGTGGGTAAAACTGCGATCGTAGAAGGTTTGGCGACGCGTATTGCCAAGAATGACGTGCCTGGCAAGTTGATTGGCAAAAGAATTTACCAAGTTGATTTGAGCTCGGTAGTTGCTGGTACGAAATTCCGCGGTGAGTTTGAAGAAAGAATTAAGGGAATTATTGACGAGGCGATTGGCGATGATTCGGTGATCTTGTTTATCGATGAGCTGCACCTTTTGAATGGTGCTGGTTCGGCGGAAGGCAGTATGGATGCGGCGAATATCTTGAAGCCGGCGCTCGCACGAAACAATCTGAACTTGATAGGCGCAACTACTTTGGACGAATACCGCAAGCATATTGAAAAAGATAAGGCTTTGGCGCGACGATTCCAGACTGTGATGGTGAATGAGCCATCGACGACAATTACGCTGAGAATTTTGAAGGGCGTAAAGCCGCACTATGAAACGCACCACCAAGTTTCGATTTCGGATGATATTTTGTCGCAGGCGATTTACCTTTCGGAGCGATATATTAACGATCGCTTTATGCCGGACAAGGTGATTGATGTGATTGATGAGGCGGCGGCGATTGCGCGCGTGCAGTTGGATAAAAAAGGCGGTAGCCAGTACAAAAAATACAAAATCGAAATGAAAGATTTGGAACAGAAAATTGAAGTCGCAGCCGAAAAGCAGGATTTTGAAAAAGCAGCTCTATACAAAACACGACTTGCGCAAGTGAAGAAGGAGATTGCGAAGCTTGAGAAAACGAATAAGGAGTTAAAGGAAGTTCCGGAAGTTGAGTTTGATAATCTAGCTACGGCAATAAGTTTGAAGACTGGGATTCCAGTAAGTAAGGTGCAGGGCTCGGAGCAGAAATTACTTAGTGAACTAGAAAAACATCTTGATAAATCGATTATCGGGCAGAGCGAGGCGACAAAGGTAGTCTCGAAGGCAATTCGACGTGGGCGTAGCGGCATTGCGAGTGCGAATCGACCTATTGGCTCGTTTGTATTTCTTGGGCCAACTGGTGTGGGTAAAACTGAACTTGCAAAGGTTTTGGCGCGTGAAGTTTTTGGCGGCGAAAACGCGTTGATCAAAATTGACATGTCGGAATTCGGCGAGAAGCATAACGTGAGTAGGTTGGTGGGTGCGCCAGCGGGTTATGTTGGTTACGATGATGGTGGAAAATTGACCGAGCAAATTCGTCGCCGACCATATAGCGTGGTACTGTTTGACGAAATTGAAAAAGCACACCCAGACGTATTTAATATGTTGTTACAAATTTTGGAAGACGGCACATTGACGGATGGTCAGGGCAATAAAGTGAAGTTTAATAATACGATTGTGATTTTGACATCGAACTTGGGTGCGGAAGACATGTACCGCGAAGCAGAACTTGGGTTCAACGTAAAGAGCGCCAAGGGCGATAAAGAACTTGAAAGCGAGCACGAAGAAAACAAAGCAGCAGCGATGAAGGCTTTGCGCAAAATGATGAAGCCGGAGCTTGTGAATAGGTTTGACGCGATTGTGACTTTCCGAGCTTTGACCCAGCATGATGTGAGTGAGATATTTGATAACTTACTCGAAGATTTGCGTAAGCGGTTGGCAGCAAAATCGATTGGGCTAAAGATTACGCCTGAGGTTAAGAAGTATTTGATTGAAGAAGGTTATGACGCCAAAAATGGTGCGCGACCTTTGCGCCGTACAATGGAGGGCAAATTGGAATCGTTGCTTGCAGACAAGATTTTGGATGGTACACTTAATGAAGGAATGATGGCAAGCGTTGATCTTGCTAAGAAAAACTTAACTTTAAGTGTCGTGAAGGAATAAACGCATGAAGAGCATACGAGTAACCAAAAAGCAGCAGCGTGCCATTGTGGCGGGATGTGTGGGGGCGATTGCGCTTTCGGGTGTCGTGGCGCTTTTCGTGGTGGACTATGGGGTGATCGCGGATCGAATTAAAGCTATGGGCTATACGCCCGACGCAGAAATGCAAACTTTGATTGACGAAATTGCTCTAACGGAACGCGGAGAATTGGTGCTCAAGGCGTCGCAGCCGACGCTGCTTGCGCGCGCAGAATTTAATAATGCGTGCCAATCGTATATGCCTGATGTTCCGGTGTTGGGCTGCTATACGGCAGAGCGGATTTACGTGTATGATATTGAAAATGAAGAAGTGAATGGTATTCGTCAGTCGACTTTGGCGCATGAATCTTTACATGCGGTTTGGTACAGGATGAATGATGGTGAGCGCGAGAAGCTTACGCAAGCTCTAGAAGATGCTTATGAGGCGCGAGCGGACG
Organism: Saccharimonadales bacterium (SeqCode); assembly: GCA_047974525.1. GTDB lineage: Bacteria > Patescibacteriota > Saccharimonadia > Saccharimonadales > Saccharimonadaceae > UBA2834. Next base: position 13,000 of record JBKECJ010000002.1, on the reverse strand, counting down.
AATGGAAGTCGCGGCTTGATAAATATCCGAAGGAAAGTTTTCATGATGAGCTGCACGCGATTGTCGGCACAGAAGTTGCGGTGAGCGACTTGCCGGAGGTTTTGCAAAAGCATTACGCAAGATATTTTGACGACCATGGAAAAGTAGTAAATTACTACGTTGCGTATAGTGATAAGTTTGAAGAATTGCAGAAAGAAGCGGATACGCTGTATGCAGAAATTACCGCAAATCAGGAAAAGATTACGGCCGAAACAACAAATTATAACGATGGAATTGAGGCGCTGAATACGGCGATCGAAGATTTTAATCGCAGGGCGGCAAACGGTGCATTCACGAGTATGGCGGCATTCAATGCGGAGCGTGCGACGCTCGTGGGTCGGCAAAATACGCTTGAGGCGCTGTACACGCAAATCCAAAACATGGTAACGGCTACGAACCAGTTGATAGAAAAGTATAATAATAACGTCGCGCGAACGCAGGCGTTGGTGGATAGTATAAATTCAAATACTAAAACACCAGAAGCGGAAATTAAGGACGAAGAATAGGAGAGATTATGAAAAATTATTTAGTACCAACAGTTATTGAAGAAACAAATCGAGGCGAACGAGCTTTTGATATATATTCAAAACTGCTTAAAGAGCGCGTAGTGTTTTTGGGTGAGGATGTGAATTCGCATACGGCTAATATTGTGGTGGCGCAGCTGCTACATTTGGCGTACGAAGACCCAAAGAAAGACATCAAGCTATATATAAACTCGCCTGGTGGTTCGGTGTATGACGGGCTTGCGATTATTGATACGATGAACTATATTGAGCCGGATGTGCAGACGATTGGGATTGGCTTGCAGGCAAGTATGGGCGCAATGTTGCTATCAAATGGTGCGAAGGGCAAGCGGTTTGCTTTGCCGAACTCGCGAATTATGATTCATCAGCCAAGTTCTGGGACGGAGGGTAAAATTACCGACCAAGAAATTATGCTTAAAGAAGGAATTTACCTTAAGAAGCTCTTGATTGATATTATGGCAAAAAATACTGGGCAGAAGGCCGAAAGAGTTGAAAAGGATATGGATAGGGATAATTGGATGAGCGCAAAAGACGCGCTCGAGTACGGCTTGATTGATAAAGTTGTAAAATAATCCTAGCAAAATCCTGACTAGTCGCAGACTGTGATCCTGTGTTAGAATACCTTTATGGTTTGTATTGCGGCATTTATTATTCTATGTATTATCTCTGTTTTTGTGGCAATTCTGTCGATCTTCAAACGAGATCTTGGTAAAAAATACTGGAAGACGTTTAAGAAGGCTTGGGGGTGCGTGGGGAAGAAAGTTACCTTGCAGAAATGCGAGACTGGCTTTAAGGACGACATCAAGAATTCAATTCTCAGTAAGGTGATTGTGAAGAAGCCAAAGATGGTGAAGTCGATTAGTGTTGGCATTGAGATTGCAGCGGTCTTGATTGTGGTAATTACTGTATGGTCGCTGGTGACGGCGGTGAAATCTGGTCTTGCCCTATGGACGCTTGGTACTTGTGACGTGACGCACCCTTCGGCATGTACGCTGGGTGCCGAGGCATGTAGTATTGATGGCGATGAGCCTAAGAATGCCGTGGAATATGTGGGTCGCTGGTTTACGGACTGGGGCGAGATTTTCTCGGCCGTGCCAGATAAATTCCGTTCATGGGAAGCGAGTGAGTTTGATCTTGAGGGCGTACGCGTGCGGTCTGGCGAGGATGCGGTGGAGGCGTTTGATATCATCGATCCAGGGTGTATCGTGTGTCTGCAATCTTACAAGAACCAGCGAGAGTCAGGATTCTTCGATAAGTACAATACAGTATTGGTGCCATATCCAATTCAAAACCCAGACGGAAGCTATAAGTTCGCAAACTCCGAATTGATTACGCGATATATTTTCGCAACGGATATGCAGGGCTTGCCAGAGAGTCTGGAAGAGGCTGAAGGGCAAATGGAAGTTGGGGTAGAAATTTTCCATAAATTATTTACTGAGTTCAATGAAGACCATGTGATATATCAAACTGTGTTTAATGAGTATTTTAACGAAGACGAAGCGCGGGCGCAGCTAGAAAAATGGTTGGATGAGATAGGTTTTTCTGAAAAAGAAATTGAAACGATTAGGGAAAACGCAGCTTCGGATGCGGTGGCTGAGAAGATTGCGAAGAATAAAGATATTGTCGAGAACGATATCCATGCAAAGGGTATTCCAACGATGATTTATGACAATAAAAAGCATACTGGAAGATACGAGGCGGAATAGTGAACCCGTTTGAGAGCATAATACTAGGTTTGACGCAGGGGATTACGGAGTTTATTCCAGTTTCTAGCTCGGGCCATCTTGAGATTGTACAAAATATTATCGGTGACCGAAGTGCAGATTTTCATTTGTTCCTAGAGTTTATCAATATCGGTACGCTACTAGCGCTGATTATTTTTTACCGAAAAAGGATTTACCAGATTTTGGTAGATGTATTCAAGAACAAGAATTACCGACTTGCGGTGAACTTGATTATTACGTGTATACCGGTGGCATTGATTGGATTTTTTGGGGCAAAACTGATTAGCGATTTGCCGTTTTTCTCGAGCCTGATTACAGTTGGCGTGGCGATGGGAGTGGTCGGCGTCGTGATGGTGATTATTGATAAGTTGCCGAAGAAGTCGAAGCTCAAAAATGAGAATGCGTTGACGAAACCGCGAGCCTTAACGATTGGTCTGTCACAGATGTTTGCGCTGATTCCTGGCGTGTCGCGCTCGGGATCGACGATTATTACTGGTAGATTGATGGGCTTGAATAACGAATCGGCAGCCAATTACTCTTTCTTGGCGAGTATTCCGGTGATGTGCGGCGTAGTGCTCAAGACGTTTTTGTCGGGCGACGATAGGGCGTATTTTGTAGATAATTTCTGGATGTTGATTTTGTCAAACGTAGTAGCGTTTGTGGCTGGCATGATTGCACTAAGATTTGTGATGAAGTTCTTAGCACGACGTGATGCTCTAAAATACTTCGGTTGGTACAGAATCGTGCTCGCTTGTCTTGTGTTGATTGTTGTCTTGATTCAATAGCGAGCCATTACCGAAGCGTGACTTAGCGATTACTGAAGCAAATTGTTGCTCGGAATAATTTGTAAACAAGCTTTGTCATGTTATAATATACAGATGGAAATTCGGAATTTTTGTATCATTGCGCATATTGATCACGGCAAGTCGACATTGGCGGATAGGATGCTTGAGCTTACGAATACTGTTGATAAGCGCGAAATGAAGTCGCAGCTATTGGACAGTATGGATTTGGAGCGCGAAAAGGGCATTACGATTAAGCTGACGCCGGTGCAGATGCAATACAAAGATCACGAATTAAACTTAATTGACACGCCTGGGCACGTAGACTTCTCTTATGAGGTGTCGCGGTCATTGCAGGCGGTAGAGGGTGCGATTTTGGTGGTGGATGCTTCGCAGGGGATTCAGGCGCAGACGTTAGCAAACGTATATCTTGCAATTGAGCAGAACTTAACAATTATCCCGGTAATAAACAAAATTGATTTGCCAGCGGCGAACGTGCCAAAGGTTTCGGCGGAGATTATCAACCTGTTGGGTTGCAATGAGGCGGATATTATCAAGGTTTCGGCGAAGACGGGCGTGGGTGTGCCGGATGTGCTGGATGCGGTGGTAGAAAAAGTGCCAGCGCCACGAAAAAATGATGGTAGTGAGGGAACACGGGCGCTGATTTTTGATAGCTACTTCGATGACTACCGTGGCGTGATCTTGTATGTGCGAGTATTTGATGGTAAGTTGCCGAAAAACGGAAATATTAGGATGATGGCGGCGGAGAGCAATGGCATTGCACTTGAAGTTGGTACGCTAAAGCCAAAGATGTCGCCGCGTGACAGTTTGAACGAAGGCGAGATTGGCTATATCGTAACCAACCTCAAAACAACACGAGAAGCGAAAGTCGGTGATACTGTGACTTTGGCGAAAACACCAGCAAAGACGGCGCTACCTGGATACAAAAATATCCATCCGTTTGTGTATGCGGGATTTTTCCCAGTCAGTAACGATCAGTATAAGGATTTGAAAGAAGCAATTGAGAAGCTATCGCTAAGTGATAGCGCTCTGCAGTATGAGCCAGAAAACTCCCCAGTACTAGGCTTTGGTCTTCGGATTGGTTTTTTGGGGCTGCTGCACCTTGATATTATTCGCGAGCGCTTAGAGCGAGAGTTCGACTTGGATCTTGTGATTACGAACCCTAGCACGGATTATCACGTGACGCTTACGACTGGTGAGGAGCTAGATATTAAATCTGCTTCTGATCTGCCGGATGTCACTAAAATTGCGGAGATTCGCGAGCCATGGATAAAGGGTGAAATTATTATTCCAAAAGAGTACGTTGGGGCGATTATTGACCTCGTGATTGCAAAGCGCGGACGACAGAGGAATTTGTCTTATATGGACGATCGTGCAGTTGTGGATTTTGAGGCGCCGATGGCAAACTTATTGACGGATTTTTATGATCAATTGAAGTCGTCTACGTCGGGGTATGGCTCATTTAACTACGAACTGGCTGATTATCGAGCGGAAGATCTAGTGAGGATTGATTTCTACGTGGCTGGCGAAAGAATTGATGCATTATCGGTAATGGCTCATCGCAGCGAAGCGGACGCAATTGGGCGCGACGTGACCAAGAAGCTCAAGGAAGCTATCCCAAGGCAGAACTTTGAGGTGGCTTTGCAGGCGGCGATTGGCGCTAGATTTATCGCGCGTGAGACTTTGGGGGCTTTTCGCAAAGATGTTACGGGATATCTATATGGCGGCGACGTGTCACGTAAGAAAAAATTACTCGCGAAGCAGAAAAAAGGCAAGGCGCGCATGAAGCGCTTTGGAAAAGTTGATATTCCGTCTGAGGCATTTACGATAATGCTCAAACGGGACTAACGGACGCGAACTCGGCGAGTTTTAGGATTACTTCGCTAAAGACATCTTCTTTTGGTTGATCGGCATTGACCGAAATAAGAATACCCATATCGTGGTATTTTTTGATGACAGGCATAGTTTTGGTGCGGAATTCTTCGACACGGGTGTTGAGAATTGCTTGCTCCTTATCGTCGGTGCGCTGACCGCGGTCTTGGAGAACGCGAGCGTCTTTCCAGCGGGTATTGATGTCGGCTTCGGACACGTTGAGGAGAATTGCAGCCTTGATGGGGTGGCCAGCGTTATTTGCGGCGTTAATCGTAGGGGTTTCTTCGCCATTCCAGCGGCCAACGCTGCTCAAGATAAGTGGGAACTCTGAAAGGTCTGGACGAGCAAAATATGGAAGAACGATATCGAGGAATTTGTTTGGCGTAACCAGCATACCTTTGCTGAGTTCTGCGGCTAGCTCTTTGTCGTTCTTTTCGGCGTCGCGCAGGATGAGCCCAGAGCTTAAAAATTTACCTCCGAGATTTTGTGCGAGACGAACGCCAACTGTATCTTTTCCTGAGTAAGGCAAGCCAAAAATGTTGATACTGCCGCGCCCAAGCCAATTCTTAATTATTGCTATATTTTCTTCCATAAGTACTATATAATATACCATAGAATGGAAAACCAAGATAGCGTAAGCATAATTGAATCACCAAGAGAAGCCGAGATCCGCGAGGCGGAAGAAAAGGCGAAGGCTTTGGCGGCAATAGAAGCCGAAAAAAATAAAGAAATTATAAATGCCGAGAAAAGAAAGAAAACCAGAAAGATTGTCTTTTTTGTGTTTTGCGGCATACTCGGTGCGGCGTTACTTGTGGCGTTGATATGGTTTGCCGTGGTCGCGATTTCGTCGGTGCGTACGCCTGCGGGTGACGTCGGCAGCGGAGACGAAACGCCAAGCGAGAATTTGCCAATAATTGCTGGATATCAATGCACGACGGGCGCATGTAATAAGATTACGGATTTGCCTGATGGCAGGATTTTGATGCGCGATACGGCGTATTATATCTATGACTCTGACGAGAAAGTTGCAGTAAAAACTACGATTCCAGAAAAGGCGTATCATGCGATCGTCCCATTCGTTTGGGGTGACGAAACACTGGCGATTCTTGATCCAGATACCGGTAGGTCGGCGCTATATTCGATAACGCGAAACCAGCAAGTCGGCGAGTTTAATTATGACGATTTCATCACTGACACGAAGGCTGCAGAATATGCGGACATGCAATGGATTATTGGAAAATATATTATTGCAAAACAAGATGATAATATACGACTATTAGATGTGTTCGATGGGTCGGAAGTAGTGCGTGCACAGGAGAAGGTGTTTGCGCGTAGTCCATACTTCTTTGGCTATGATGGGGATGGCGTGCGACGGGTCTACTTGTCTGATGGCACGAGGATTTTATCTTCGGTGGAGGGAGAGGTGTTATTTATGAAAGATAGCAGGTTGATTAAGGTGTCGGGAAAAACGTACATGACGCTTGAGGTGTATGACCAGACTGGCACGAAATTGAAGGCGGATGATGATTACTTTAAGAATTTGCGCACGGCGCTCTCTGGTAGTAAGAACTATGCGACCTCAATTGCCGCGATGTCTGGCGCATATAAAGTACCAACCCTGTAAAAAAGATAATAAGCAAATTAGCAGACCTTGCCAATAAGTGCCAAAAGTAATAAAATAGTAGCATATGACGGATAGACAAAAAGAGATTCTATACGCGATCATTGAAGAATACGCAGAGATGGCGGCACCAGTAGGGAGCATCACCTTAGCAAAACTTTTCGATGTATCGAGCGCTACTATTCGGGCAGAGATGTCGCGACTTGAAGATATGGGCTATATCACGCAGCCACACACTTCGGCAGGACGAGTGCCGACGGATGCCGGCTATCGACTCTATGTGAACTCGCTGCAGGACGAGATTGATATGGAAGTGGCGGAAGTGGACGGAAAGGTCTATCAAGACCGGCCGATGCGCGCGCTTGAAGTGCGAATTTCTTCACAGACGAGAGCGGATCGAGCGATTCGTAGCGCGGTGGACAGCTTGGTGGATCTTACGGGCAACTTGGGGTTAGCGACGATTGGTGACCAGCTATATATTGCTGGGCTTGGTAATTTGTTTGCGCAGCCAGAGTTTTTTGAACGCGAGCAAGTGCAGGCGGTGGCGAAGCTTTTGGATAATATTGAGCCGTGGCTTAGAGAAGTGTCGCCGAATCAGGCGATAAATGTTTATATTGGTACGGAGAACCCTATTGGTAAAACCTCGAACGTTTCGTTGATTATTTCGCGGTTTCGATCGCCGTATTCGGATAAAAGTTATATTGGTGTGCTTGGGCCAACGCGACAGTCGTATCAGAGGGTAATGTCGCTGGTGCGCCGCGCCGGATTTATGTTGGAGGAGATTTTATGAATAAAGACAAAGTAGATAAAAAAGATAAGAAAATCGCTGAGCTTACGGAAGATTTGCAGCGAACGCGGGCGGATTTTGAGAACTATCGCAAGCAGGTGGAGGCACAAAAGGTACAGTATGGTAATGTTGTAAAATTTACAACAATTACTAAAATATTGCCGCTGCTTGATGATATTGAGCGTGCGATTCTCGCGTATCCAGAACAGTTAGAATCTTTGCAGAAGAACTTTGATAAGACTTTGGTAGATTTGGGATTAGTAAAGATTTCTTCGGAAGTTGGTGTCGATTTTAACCCTGATTTGCATGAGGCGGTAGCAGTTGAGGGCGATGGCGAAATTGAGAAGATTGCTGAGACTTTGCGAAATGGCTATATATACGATGGAGAAGTTTTGCGTCCAGCGATGGTGAAAGTCGCAAAACAGTAAAGTATGAAATTTTCGATAATCACGCTTTTTCCAGAGATGTTTGATAGGGTGCTTTCGAGTTCGATGATGTGGAAGGCACAGGAAAAAGAACTAGCGGAATTTGAAGTGATTGATTTGCGCGAATTCGGGATTGGCCCGCGTAGGCAAGTTGATGATTCGCCGTATGGTGGCGGGGACGGCATGCTAATGAAGGTGGAGCCGATATTTGCAGCGGTAGAGCATGCGAAAGAAACGAACCCGAATGCGAAGGTTTTGCTGATGACGCCAAAGGGCATTATGTGGAAGCAGGATGTGGTGCGTAGGTTCGCCGAGGCGGGAAATGATTATATTATCATCTGCCCACATTATGAAGGGTATGATGAGCGAATTCTTGAGATTGTAGATGAGCAGATTTCGATCGGCCAGTTTATTATGACGGGCGGAGAAATTCCGGCGATGGTGGTGATAGATAGTATCGTGAGGCTGATACCTGGGGTACTAGGCGGCGAGACTTCGGCAGAAATTGAGAGCTTTAGCGATGGGGATAATTTGGAATACCCGCAGTACACGCGGCCAGAGGAATTTCGCGGTATGAAGGTGCCGGAGATATTGTTGTCTGGAAATCATGGGGAGATTGCGAAATGGCGCGAGGCGGAGAGTAGTAAAAATACTTTTAGAGCGTAGGCATAGTCTTGCGGGGCATTTCGCTAGTTCGTAGTACGCTCTCTCTGTTATACTAGTTATATGGATATGAATGCTCCTGTTCGGGAGGTGAAAGGCATTGGGGAGAAAACTGCCGAGGCGCTTGCCGAGGGCGGGATTTTGACGATGCGCGACTTGTTGTATTATTTGCCGCGAAATTATGAAAACTTCCAGATGGCGGGTAAGATTTCGGAATTGAAACCTGGGAAAGTGACGCTGAAGGCGAAAGTAGAAAGTATAAAGACTAGTCGACGGCGTCGAAACTTGGCGATTACCGAGGCGACGCTGCGTGATGATTCGGGGGCTTGCCGCGCGGTGTGGTTTAATCAGTCGTATCGTGAAAAGCAGTTTGAAAAAGACACGGAATATTATTTTTCTGGGGAGTTTGAGTTTTCGTATAGTAAGTACCAGCTGATGAACTCATCGGCGGTGCTGGCGAAAGATTATGATAAAACCGCTGATAAATACCAGCCGGTATATGTGGCAAAGGGCGCGCTAAAAAGTAAGCAGATCGCAAAGTTTATTAAGGCGATAAAGCCACTCGTTTCGGATGTACCGGATATGTTGCCGGATTATCCTGGCAGGGCAGACGCCCTGTATAAAGTGCATTTTCCGGAGGATGAGCGGGACGTGGCTGAGGGGCGGGAATATTTGGCAACAGAGGAGTTTTTTATTTTGATGCTTGCGGGGGCGCTGAATCGAAAAGAGAACCAGAAGCTGAAGGCGGAAGCGGTCGCATTTGATATTGAGGCGCTAAAAGACATTATTTCAAAGCTGCCATTCAAGCTGACTAATGCGCAACGACGGGCGACGTGGGAAATTATTCAGGACATGGGACAAGAGGTGCCGATGAATCGTTTGCTGCAGGGCGATGTTGGGTCGGGCAAGACTATGGTGGCGGCGCTTTCGGCATTCGTGGCGGGCAGGGCGGGTTTTCAGACGGCGTTGATGGCGCCAACGGAAATTCTTGCTATGCAGCATGCGGAAAGTTTGAATAAGATTTTGGGGAAGTACTTGCGTATTGCTCTTTTGACCGGGTCAACCAAGCATAAGACGGAGCTGAAGAAGCATATCGAGAATGGTGAAGTTGATTTGGTGATTGGTACGCATGCTTTGCTGACTGACGATACTGTATTTCATAAGTTGAACTTGGCGATTATTGATGAGCAACACAGGTTTGGTGTGGGGCAAAGGCAAAAGCTGGTGGCGAAGGCACACGAAATGCCGCATCTTTTGGCAATGACAGCGACGCCAATTCCGCGCAGCTTGCAGTTGACTGTTTTTGGCGACTTGACTGTGTCGGTGCTTGATGAATTGCCGGCGGGTAGGCAGGAGATTAAGACGCAGATAGTATCGCCAAATTCGATTGATCAAATGTGGCGAGCGGTTGATGATGAGATGAAAAATGGTCATCAGATATATTATATTTGCAAAATGATTGAGGAAGGGGCGGAGCTGTCGTCGGTAAAAAAGGAAGCGGTGAAGATTCAACAGAAGTTCAAAAATCGAAAGGTTGAATTTTTGCACGGCAAAATGAAGGCGAACGAAAAAGAAGAAGTAATGCAGCGTTTTGCCGAAAAGAAAATTGATATTTTGGTGTCGACGACAGTTGTGGAGGTGGGTGTGGATGTGCCAAATGCAACAGTAATCGTGATTGCGGATGCAGATCGCTATGGCTTGTCGCAGCTGCATCAGCTGAGAGGAAGAGTTGGGCGCGGCTCGGCGGCATCGTATTGTTATTTAGTGAACTCAAGTTCGGATGCGCCAACGCGACGGATGAAGGAGATCGAAAGATCGACGGACGGATTTTATTTGGCGGAGGCAGACTTGAAGCTGCGCGGCCCTGGCGAGATTTATGGATCGTTGCAGCATGGTGCTTTGGATCTTAGAATTGCCTCGATTTCGGATACGAAACTGATACACAAAGCACAGGGGTTGGTAAAAGCTTTTGTTAAAAAGGATGAAAGCATGGTAAAATATACGGAGTTGGCTAGTGCAGTCCGAAAATATCAAAAGCTGACAACACTCAATTAATTATGTATTCATCATTAGGTCTAATTAAGAATTCTCGCCGCTCTGGGCAGCTTGTTGGTACTCACCAAAAGCTGGATAAAGCTGCGCGAAAACTGGTTGGAAAAATGATCTCTAAGAAAGATTATTTTCCACCAGAGGCAGATATTTTGTACTTTGAAGGGTCGAATGGCCCAGATGGCATCAAGCGCAAATCTCCTGGGGTGGACGAGCCATGGCATTTTATTATGCCGAGCAAAGACGACGGAAAGTTGATTAAGTGCATTTTGGATCATCAGTATAATCTGAATAGGGCACTTGAGCGTCAGGATGCAGTACGAGCGGCGTTTGAGGCGGCGTGGATGGCGCATGCGATGGCGGATGGCTTGACGCCAGCGCATCATTATCCGTACGAGAAAGTTGTGAATGAGCTGATGTCGGATAAGGATTATAAGAAGCTGTTTGGCGCGGAAATTAAGGGAATTATGCGGGGCAATAACTTACCACAGGCGATTCGCAACAACTGGTTGTATTGGGGCGCTGGCGGGGTGATGACAAAGCATATCGCGTTTGAATATGGAATTGCGTATACTGTGGCGACTTTGCCGCTAAAGACGATTATGCCAAAGCTCAGCAAGGCGGAAATAGAGAATATTGATCTTGAGAAAGAGTTTTATAAGACGTTGGAAAAAATCCATACGCTCAGGATGTATGAGCGATTTTTGCAGTCTGGCTGGACGACCGAGCTCGTGATTGAGACTCGACAAGTTTTGGTACCAGAAATTATTCGGATTACGGCGCTGGCTTGGATTTCGGCGATTCCGAAGGAAGAGAAAAAGAAGAAGCAGACGAAGAAGCCGAGCCCTAAAGTGGATTCAAAGCCGAACCCAAAGGTGGTTCAGGAAAAAGCTACGAAAGTGGATCAAAAACCAGCTAAAGATGCGCAAAAAAAGAAGGGAAAGGGCAAAAAATGAATCAAGTACGCATAATATCGGGGAAATTTGGGGGACGATTGATTTTTACTCCTAAGAATAAGGTAACGCATCCGATGGGCGATAGGGAAAAGACAGCCATATTTAATATGATTAAGGCGCATTTGCCAGAGGCGACCGTGCTCGATGCGTTTGCTGGGTCGGGCGCGCTGGGTCTTGAGGCTTTGTCGCGCGGGTCTGGAGCGGTGACTTTCGTAGAGAAGGATCGCAAGGCGCTAGCTACGATTGAGAAAAATATCGAGAAGCTTGGGGTACAGAAAGAAACAAAAGTGCTGAAGCGACTGGGTACGGGGATGTTTGATGTAGTTTTTGTAGATCCGCCGTATGATGATATGCAGTATTCTACTGTATTGAAATTGGCGGATATGGTGAATGTGAATGGATTGATGATATTGTCTCACCCGAAAGATACTGAGCCGCCGACATTTGTGCGGATGGCACTAGAAGAAGATCGCGGATATGCTGGGGCGCGAATCAAGATTTATCGACGTATTTAACTAGTAATTGCGAATTTGGACACTATAGGCTGGCTTTTAGTTGAATATAAACTGATAAGCCTATATAGTTAGGTTATGCTTAAGCTTATGGAGTTTCATCAATGAACACAGGGAAATTATATAAACCATTACTTGTAGCGCTCATCGTACTTGCGATAGTCGGAGCGTTAGCTGTATTTATGATATTTGATGAGGCGCTATTGCGCGGTGGCTGTATTAGTGTGGCTGGCATGGGCTACGGATGGTCTGATGTGATTATCCCTGCGTACTATGTGCTCTGTGCGGTGCCACTTATTATTTGTTTTATCCTTTTCCGAAGCGCTACGAAAAAACTAAGAAATGAAGAGATTGCTCCCGAAAACAGAAAGCTGATATGGTTTAGCGGAATATTGATGGTATTTTTGGTTGTATATCCAATCCCTACGAGGGAGCTTTTGTTGATGGTGAGGGGTGGCATGATTGGCGGGTCGAAGCTTGAGGTTGTGTGGCTAGATGGCTATACTTGTGAAATTAAGGGTGAATTTGATTCTGGCACAACGTGCGAGAGTAATTATCCAGAGGCGCACCCTGCGTATGTGGGCAGACTTTATGGCAAATATCCAGTAGGGGTAGATGTTTACTTTGCGGATACGGCTTCTGGGGCAGGTAATCCGAAGTATTTTGTATATATATCGCGGTATGTGCCGAATGGGACACCTGTCATGAGTGAGAGCGACAAGTATAGGAGCGTAACGGACGAGTGGATGTGTGATAAAGATAAGTGCAAGCACAAATTGAAAACCCGTCGTCTGGGCAGACACAAGCGGAGCAACAGCAGTCCATTTGCCGCGAAAATCATCTGTGGGGAGTGCGGTGGCTTCTATGGTTCAAAGGTCTGGCATTCTGCCGACCAGTATCGCACACACATCTGGCAATGCAACCGGAAATACAAAGATAAGACCTTTTGCAGTACGCCTCATATTCGAGAAGATGTCTTTAAGCAAGATTTTATTGAGGCCTTCAACCAAATCCTTGGAGACAAG
>JBKECJ010000001.1:0-185233 GCA_047974525.1 Saccharimonadales bacterium (SeqCode) | reverse complement strand
TGTCGCCGCCGGAGGGGAAGCGGAATGTGCGGATAGAAGTTGGAAAGGGCATGGAGGGGATATTTAACGATGCGAAGGTGGGGCGAATATTGGATGCGGATTTTGTGCCGTATCGAGATGCGGGGAATTATCAGGATGGAATTGTGAAGACTGTGGATAGCTTGGTGGCGGAAACACGGGACAACGCAGAGTGGGTGGGTAAATCATATACCGATGAGGATATTTGGATTGTGTTTGCGGCGTTCGGTTTTATGATTGTGGTGTTTGTCTTTGTGATGGTGGTGAGCCTGCGGAGCGCGTATAAGATGGGCAAAAAAGAGATTGCTCGAAAGGGCCTGTCGGAAAATCAAAAGATGTGGGCGGTGATTGGGATTGGTATGGCGGTAATGAACCGGAATAATGGAAGGCGAAATGGCGGTTGGCACGGAGGCGGGGGCTGGTCTGGCGGGGGTGGTGGTTTTTCTGGGGGTGGAAGTGGCGGGGGGAGTTTTGGAGGGGGTGGCGCAACAAGGTGATATTAAGATGATTATGGTAAAATATTAAGAATTAAGGAGTAATTAAAATGAAGAACGCAAAGACGAAAAAGTTTCCAGTATGGGGAATTGTGCTGATCGTAGTGGGTGCGATTGTGGCAATTTTGGCAATCTGGGGAATATCAACAAATAACCGACTAGTGGGTCTTGAAGAGGGCGTGACTAAGGATGCTGCGCAAATTGAGACGCAATTGCAGCGCCGCGTGGATTTGATTCCTAACTTGGTGAATACTGTGAAGGGATATGCGGGTCACGAGACCGAGATATTCACGGCAGTAGCAGATGCGCGAACGAAGCTGGCGGGTGCGATTTCGGATGGCGATGTAGATGCGATGGCTTCGGCGAGTAGCGAGGTGGATTCGGCGCTTGGACGCCTGATTGCGATCGCAGAGAATTATCCAGACTTGAAAGCAAACACGGTGTTTATTGGTTTGCAGGACGAGCTGGCTGGAACTGAGAATAGAATCAATCAAGCACGCCAGACTTACAATGACTCGGTTGCTGATTACAATAAGTCGATCAAGGTATTTCCAGCTAATATAATTGCCGGTATGGGTGGGTTCGACGAGAAGGCGTACTTCGAGGCGGCTGATGGCGCGGATGAAGTTCCTGAAGTAGAATTCTAAGAATCTAAACTAGACAACAAAAAAGAAGCACGATTTGTCCTCGAGGAATAATCGTGCTTCACTGTCAATCAGTATAGCACACTTGATAATAATTGTCAAGACTTTTTCTTGACTTTTTTGAAATATGGCTTGTATATATTGCTTTTTTGACGAAAGTATGCTATAATTACAGATATTGCGAGTTAAATCTCGTAGGAAAGACGCTAATGCGTCTTTTGAACTTTTACATGTCTACTATGACACTATTTTAGGAGGTAGAAAGATGGCGAACGATTACGTAAAGGCAGATTTCAAGAAGATTATGCACCAAATTGTAGAGAGGGTACAAGTTGAGGCGGCAAAGATTCCGGATTTTGACGCAGGGACGATCAGGCTGACTTTCAACCCGCTGTGCGAAGAGGCAGGCAAGTGGCTGGGCGACTGGGATTTTGGCGGCAGTAAGTGCGAGCCGGAATTTGTGTTTCCGATCCATGATGGCGGAAGCCACACGAGGAAGGCCGGATGGCGCGGCGAGAATTGCGGTATCGTGAATACGTATGGCTATTCTGCGCTGAAAGTTGCAGCGGCCTCGTATGCGAGAGCGCATGAACAGGGCAACTGCTCTGAGGATGCGAAACTGGAGCCTTGGCCTGATGATTGGTGCGATGAAGAGCATGGCTACGCCCCGAGTACGGGCTGCGTATGCTATGAGATTGATCATGCCGTTTGGCATACGGCGACACCGGATGGCTATGACTTGAAGCCGTTTATGCGGATACACGTGAGTGTGTCGGGCGCGACTGGCGAAGAGGATAAGCGATGCGCAATGGCGGCATTTCCTGCCATTAATGGCTGGTGCCGAAGTGAAACACGGCAACTGTTTCGGACGTATTCGCGGCAGGTGCTGTATCTGAAGGGTGCGGAAAAGTAGACAAAATAACCCCCGGCGAGTTGATCGCTGGGGGTATTTTTTTGGGTGATTATGCGGAATGTGGGGTGGATGAGCCTGTTTTTAGAATCTTTCGCCTTGTGGCGGAAATAGAGACGCAGTGGATTATGAAAAGGACTACGCTGGCTATATTGAGCGCCACTGCGAGCAAAAATTGCATGAGCGCAATATTGGCTGCCGACAGCCCGCTGCCTTGAGGGAGCAGAAGCGGAGCAGAGACGACGAAAGCCAATGCGGAGACGACGAGCATCGCGGTGATGTGCTTTTTGTCGATGAAGCTATCTAGGCTGTAAGTTTTTCTGACGTATAGATAGACTATGGCGTAAATTGCTATGAGTAGAGTGCCGCAAACCATCGCTAGGACGAATGCTTCCATGTCGTGGGGCTTTGTTCTGTTTTTGGCGTAGGAACTCTCGTTGAGAGCGTAGAGAACTATTATTACTGCGAATGGGATTGCGACGAGACATCTTCCTGCGAAGAGAAATTTGAGTTTTTTCATGATGAAGTCCGTGCGGGTCTTGTTGAGATTTGGCATATTACCACTATGAATGCTTTTTATGACGCGTACTCCTAATAAATAATGCTATTTGGCGGAAGAGATAGGATGCGTCTGACGGCGCCTCTAATCTTCCTGGCGGGCAGTACTAGACGAAGTTAGAACAATTATGACTAGTTCTAATCTGTCACCCTTACTATCTCTGAACTAATTATACCTTATATCACGCCTTTATCACCATAAAGTAGCCACTGATAAAGTGGTATTTTTATGAACAGCCACACCCTACACCCTACACCCCATCGCTTCTATTTATATAAACGCACTACCTACTATGAATAATGCGACTGAATGCTATAAATACCCAACAAATATCAATTTTGCCCAACATTTTTGTACGATAATCTCTAATTTACTCAATACTTCACTGGTGGCGATAAGCTAGAATAAGCCAAGATTGTGGTAAAAACGGCTCACCAAATAGCAAGTTTTTTCCACATTCTTGGTCTTATTTGGTAATGGGTCACGAGCGTACCTCCCTATGCTCAACTTTGCTTTTTCTAAAAAATCGTAAACGCACTACTTACCTAAAATAATGCGGACGAGCAAAAACAAAACTATAACAAGCCCCGAAAAGTACAACAACGGACTGTTATAAAACCAGTTACCTCTGTTATTTAGTAACTCCCGAAGTCTTTTTTCGGCAAAAACAGCACTTCACAGGGGCGAGAGAATTGGTGAATAAAATTACAACAAGAAAGTGCGAAAAGGGCTTGCAAACTTATACATTTTTGTATATATTAGATGTAGGCGAACATTTACAAATCGGTTTAATCGTAAGAGTTATCAACAACTATTGCTATTTAGGTGATTGTCGCAAGACAGCCCCCTGGACTTACCGCCAAAAAAGCGGTTGGTGCTTGCCACTTGGGTATCCCCTCTCCCCCTCCATAAGGGGCAAGGGACGACAGACAAAGAGCAAGATAATTTTCTTTAATTCGTTAAAGAGTTGAGAGAAAGTGGACTATTCAAAATTGAGGCTATTAATTTTCAATTCTGGATACTACCGGTTGCTTCCCCATAATAGATATTGATAGCCTCAAAGAATAAAAATAGTCCTTTTTATTAACTAAGTTTCGCCCGTTATTTGAAAGGAGTGCCTATGGCAAAAGATGTTTTATTCCAAAACCTTAAACCGTGGCAACCGTATAGCCGGCAGGAGGTAATCCGTGTTAGCCAAATGGCTACGCAAGGTGCTAAGGATTGTCAAGATTATCGCTCAGATAATCAAGATAATTCGGGACATCTTGGGATAACCGACTGCCGGTAGTCGTGTAGAAAAGATTATGAAAGAAGAATTATATACATTTCCAAAACTAATCAAATTGATGAGACAAGAAGCCGACCTAACTCAGGTGGAGTTTGCTGAAAAAATGGAGGTTTCACCTATACTAATTGCAATGATTGAAAGCGGTCAGCGAGGCGTGTCAAAAAAGTTTATTGACAAGTTAGCCTCTAACTTAGGAGTAAACTCGTCTTCTATAACGCCATTTCTTTATCTGAACGGAGACACTCAGCTCTCCGATATTTCTGGATTGGAAAAACAACTTCTCTCCATTGGCTCAAAGCTCCAAAAACACCTTATCGAGAAAAAGGCAAAGAACCTAAGGCTTTCCAATGGAAAACGATGAACGTTATCCGAAAATTGGGATAAGAAGTAAAAATGAACTAGCCAAACGCATTTCAAACCATAAATTATCTCAGCAAGAAGCCCTAAACCTAATCAATGACGTGCTAAATAATAAAAACTCCTACTGGAAAGATAGTAAAAAATCCGAACCCGAAAAAGAAAAATGGGTTAGGGACGCTTCACATACAAAATACGGTACTCTGCTGGAACTCATCAGCACCCGTGTTCTTGCTCCGCACGACTGCCTTATCCCATATTTTATTTTTGGCGGGATAAAAGGTAGGAGTTGTAAATCAGCCGCACAAAATCTTTTAGGAAAGAAGCGAAAACGTGTTTTGCTCAAATTGGATTTGAAGCGTTTTTTTGAACAGAATAAATATGAGCGGGTCTATTCTTTCTTTCTGCATAAGTGCAAATGTAGCAAAGAGGGGGCGAAGTTGTTGGCTGATTTATGTTGTGTTCCTTTTGGGGCAAAGGATAACCCACAAGATTATCAAACCATAGCTAGGGGGTTTTCGACATCTGCAAGACTAGCAGTCTGGTGCAATCTCGACATATTTGTAAAACTAGGTTCTACTGTCCGACAATCTATGCGGGGGAAAGACCCAAGAATATCAATTTACGTAGATGACATTGGCATAACGGCAAGCAAAGTTTCTGTTGATGATATGCGTAAACTGTACGTGAAATTATCAAAGATTATCACCGAAGATAAACATAGCAAGTTAGAAATAAATGAAGCAAAAACGAGAATAGTAGAGCATACAGGTAAAACCTACGTGTTAGAAGACGAGCCTCCAAAAAACCTTAGTTTCGAGTTTGTCGGCAGTCAGATGAAAAAGAACTCACTAACTGTCGGCTACAAAACAAGAAATAAACTACGCAATGCAAAACGAGGTGTTCACAAAAAACGACTGCTATCTTACAAAACCTACATAGAAAAGAATTGACGAAATATCTTTAATTTAGTCCAACTTACAAATAAAACCTCGCCCACCCATCAAGGTTCGGTGTATATTCCGCCTTATCGAACAGATATACCCCGTCACTCCTCTTATTGAGTATTCCGCCCGTCAAATTCAACTCGGCGTATTGAGCGATATATGCTTGCAAAGCGTCAGATTTTGCATAAGTCGTCCCGTCAGTTATGGTGTTGCCAGATTTTGTGTCGTAAATCCCAATCCGCCCATCGCTAAACCGCACAATGTAATCAGGGTAAAAGCTCATCAATTTCTTCACGCTAGTCTCTTCATCTGTCGTTTCATAGGTGATAGCAAAATACTTATCCATTTTCTCGCCATTCTTATACCACCATTCTACGCTCTCAGTTCGCTCCAACATCTCCTCAAAGTACTTTTCGGGTTCGGAGCGCTTTGTTAGCAAATAACACTTATCATATGGATATTTTGAAACCTCGACTACCTCATAATTCTCGCCAAAATCATCACTTTTTGGCAAACCAAATATAAAATCCGTGCGGGTTCGTTTTTTACCAATTTCTTCTGCCTTTATCCGCTCGTAAGCGAGCTGTGCAGACTTTATCGTTTCGCTAAGTACTCGCTGATTAACCACCGAGCAAGCTACTATTTTCTGCACCTCCGCCCACCGATTTTCAGGATAGCCAATATGGTCAAACCACTTATAAATCGCCGACTTTACCTTGGTGAAAGAGCGGGCGGGGGCAAACGGCAAACTCCATAATCTCGCCAAATAATCGAACTCTCGCTGTATGTTAGCCGTTGATACTTCGGCGTTGATTTTCTCCATATCCAGCGTGCCAATGCTATCACGAACTTTATCGATGTCCGACAAAACTACATCGGCGAGTATAGGTTTTTGGAGTTCTTGGTCGTATAATTCTAGCTCTTTGTCAGCTTTTTCGTAAGCCACATCAACCATATCACCATCTGTTATCCCAAATCGCTTATCCAGTTCTCGCACCAGCACATCAATAAAACTCGCCGTGAGGTCACCATAGTCTTGGCGGTGTAAATATACGCTTGGTAAAGCAATATTTGTTACGCCGTCTTTCAGATGAGCAGTTGGCTTCGTCTTGAAAAAATCCAAGTCATCGGGGTTATTATTGATATTGATGTCGGCAAGGTTTGTATAAACAAAAGCCTGATTGAGCAAGCCGTCATCATAATGTTTTGCCTCGGGCATACGAAGCACCCGCCCAACTGTCTGTATCTCAAAAGTCAGAGAGCGTATCGGACGCAACATCACCAAAATCGAGGCTCGTGGACAATCCCAGCCCACCGCAACCGCTTCCTTGAAAATCAGCACCTCTGTTTTGTCATTATTATCAGCGATATTTTCCAAATTATCCGATTTATTACCTGATAGCCACACCGCTAACTTGCCGTTTTCATAAGTCATCCCGTGTTCCGCTAGTTGCTTCTCGACTTCGGTTTTGACACTCTCGTCCTCTACTGACATTTTCTCTTTATCGCTCGGCAATTGAACCAGAATAAGCGGATTAACAGACGCGCCAGCCTTTTTATAAGCCTCCACCAACTCTGCTCGTTTCGTCAAACTTGCCTCCAAAACCGCCTCATCAGCCGAATGTGCAATATCCGTGAACTCACCGATAGATTGATTGATATTCGTTTTTTGCTTGATAAGGCCGCTCGCCACAACATCGTCAAACTTGCACTTTACATATCCCGCCTTACCGTCCGCCAAATCATCATTAGATACGGTCATAATCGGCGTAGCGGACACCTCAATCGTCATTTTTGGCTTGATAATCTCGTCCACAAACCGCTTCGAGTTATCCGTCAAATAATTGCGATGAGCCTCGTCCACAATCAGCACAATCTGTTTGCCCCCATCACGAGTTTTGTCCAACACCTCAATAATACTCCGTCCATCTTCGCGCTCTCGCACAAACACATTGCTCCACGCCCGCTCGCCCTCGCCAGTCGCTTTTGTAGTCGTCAGGCTGTGCCAGTTCACGAACAAAACACTATCTTTCGCTAAACTCTCACCCGTGATGTCGTCCAGCGTCATCAGTTTATATCGACTATCTCGCAAGTAGTCCGTCAATTTCACCTTACTCTGTGAGTGGAGGTCATAAAGTGAAGTCCAAACAAACACATAATCGCTCGCCAAATCTTCGTCCGCAAGGCGTTTTAGAAACTCCGCCACCATTATCGTCTTGCCCGAACCAGTCGGGGCTTTGAAAATGCACTGTGAAGCCTCTGTAAGTCCGCTCAGACGGCGGAAACTCGCCAAAAGGTCATCTACCGCTTTATCTTGAAAACTTTTGAGTTCAATCATTTTTTACCTCCAAATATCCGTTTATAAACTTCCAAAACACTTTCAGGGATAGGACAGATTTGGAATTGTCGGTTGAGGTCGGCAAAGTCACTACCAAAATCATCATTGGCGAGGCTAAAAATGTAAATGTGGACGATTTTATCGGGCGACAGTTTAGCAATCTCGGCTTTTGTCGCCTCAATTACAGACGGGTCAAATATCATCACAGAGTAAATATCGGCGTTTTCATAAATCTTATACAAATCGCTCTCAGCGACTTTATCAAAAGTATTTTCACGGATTTTTATCATATCAGTCGCACGACCCACCAGAGCAACCCGTGTCTGGTCGGTCGTATCGGCTTTATCCACGAAGTCAGTTTTGAAATAGCGGACATTGGCGGGAATACCCTCCGTATCACCATAACCATCAATTGCCTTTGCAATACGAGCGTAAGTGATGTTCTCGGCAATCCCACTCTCATTATTCGTGCATAGGATAAATTGGCGTTCTCCACTATCTTCGGTGTTCAATTTCAATACGGCGTGTCCGGTCGTCCCAGAACCAGCGAAGAAATCGAGGATTGTAGCAGACTTATCAGTAGCAATTTTTATAATATACTCAATCAATCTTGTGGGCTTGGGGCTGTCAAAAGATACCTCATTATTGAAAGCTGATAATAACTCCCGCTTGCCCTCTTGGTTGTGTCCAACATCGCCACTCAGCCATATTGTGTCTGCCTTTTTACCTTGTTGAACTTCCGATAAAAATCGTTTCTTGCGTGGAAATGCGTTGCCATCTTTGCCAAAATAGATTTTATTATCGGAAATAAGTTGCTCCATTGTATTTTGCGAATAGACCCAGTGTTTACCTATCGGAACATTGAAAGCCTTACCTGTTATTGGTGATGCAACATCATAGTTACCATTTGTTCTCACCTCATTTGCCACGAGGTCGCCAGACTGCCAACTGCCCCTTGGGTCATTGTCGGGATTTTTATAGCGAGCGTTCATAGCCTCGCTTCTTTCTACCAAATTGACGGTTAGATTTTCTATATTCTTTGAATAAAACAAGATATACTCGTGATTATTCGACAAGTGTTTTGCGTCATTTTTCGTGCTATGGATTTTTTGCCAAATTACATTAGCAACAAAATTATCTGCACCAAATACCTCATCACACAACAATTTCAAGTTAGCCTGCTCATTGTCATCAATAGAGATGAAAATAACGCCCATATCGCTCAATAAACTTTTGGCGAGTTTTAGGCGTTTTGCCATAAATGACAGCCACTTGCTATGACGAAAACCGTCCTCTCTATCCACGAAACGGTCATTATAAATAAAATCTTTATTGCCCGTGTTATACGGCGGGTCAATGTAAATTACATCAATCTTGCCAGCGTGCGTATAATTCAGCACCGAAAGGGCGTGATAATTATCGCCCTCAATAATCAGGTTGGTCGGGGCGTTGTCGGCTTTCGTTATCGCTCGCTCCGCCACTTCCACCACAACGGGCAATTTCTGCTCGCAATCAGTCGCCACTTTTTCGGGCTTATTTTCCCAGACTAACCCAAACTTCTTCGTCCGTTTCAGGCTCTGGACGAGTTCGAGCAATTCTTCCTTAGTGTATTCGCTTAGCGACTTTGACATTTGTGACGTCCTTTCTGGAAGTCGCCACAATAAAATTGGACGACCGCCATGGTCGTCACAACCAGTAACAGAACTTGTAGAAGTCTATCACTTAGGCAAGTCGCCCAATTCTAACTTCTACACAGAACTGTCCGACTGGACTTTTCTGTAACTGGTTGTGACATTTTCATTATATCACATAGGCACGGTTCTACCGAGAGTGAAGCATAGAAAAAACCCTAAAATATGAGATAATAAGAGTAAAGGAAAAAGTGATGAACAGTAAGGACGAAAAACCAGCTACCCCGACCGCTAAAAACGGTTCTAGTACTATTCGTATCGACGGGATTCCTCTTGATGATGTTCAACCGGTAAGCTCTGAGGAATACCGCCAAGCCATCAATTGTCTTGCCGAACAAATCCGCCAGATGGCGAAGCCGATGGCAGAAACACAAGGAACAATCAAAAAAATGCTCACACCGATGGCGGAAATCTCTGAGGCTATGTATGAAATCGCAAAATCCCACGCCGAGCAAATGCGACATTTTTCTATCCCACTTCGAGAATTGGTATTCGCACTTAGCGAACAGGGGTGGACGAGCGGCAACACAACCGTCAAGATTACCGCAGACGTTGCAAAAGAAAACACTGTTATCATTGAAAGTGCCACGACTACCCAAAACGGCAAAGTAGAACATCAGCAAAGCCAAACGGTCAAGGCGGAACTGGTTGGTGAGGACAAAGACGTTTTGCATAGCATATTGAGGACAGTAGAAAAGGAATTGTCTCTTGAAGATGTAAAAAAGTGGCTCAAAAAGAACGGTATGAAAGCCGTAACTATTAAGGTTTTATCTCTGGTTCGGCAAGAGACTAACTTGATTATCAATGGAGTAGAAATTGCCATTGAACCATTTAGCCGACAGGATTTATTCCTCAAAGCCTTTTTCAATAAAGAGACTGGCAAACCTGATGAGGAGGCTGAGGAGTTTGGTATTTCAGTTAAAGAATTATATTTTGCAATTGATAGCCCAGACGACCCAAGCGAGCCTTTTGACAGAAAAGAAGATAACGATAAGTTCTTCAAACACGAGAGAAAGAAATATCAAGACCTGAAAGACGCAATCAATCGTAAAGTACAAGGAGTAACTGGTTTAGAAAAGTTTATCGTCTTCTTGTCGGAAATTAAATGTTGGAAAATTAACCCAAAATATCTAACGTAGAAATCACTTCCATCTCTGTCTTACGCCGTCTTACGAACGGCGTTTTTAGATAATCGTCCCATAACAAGAAAGGACGATGTTATGAAAATAAGCGAAGTAGAAATCATAGCCGTCAAGCCCAAAATGGGCGTGGTCGGCTTCGCAAGTTTTGTAATAGACGACAACGTTTATTGCGGACTTGTCGCAATCCATAACCGACCACGTGGCGGTTATCGGCTTGTATATCCAACAAAAATAGCGGACGGCTTCAACCGTGAGGTGTTTCACCCCATCACGCACGAAGCTGGACGGCTAATCGAGGAGGCTGTTATCAGCAAATACGAGGCGTTGATAGCAGAATAAAGCCGTGCGGATACCAGACGTTAACATTAAGCAATTTCAAAGCCTCTGTAAGCGGGTTCTTGGCGTTGAAATTAATACCGAAGAAGCCCAGAGACAGGGTTTGGCGGTTATGCGTTTGGTAGCTATTAGGCAAGAAGAAAAGTTATTGAATAAGGAGAAAAACTATGAGCAACGAAACTCAGACCCCACAGATACCAGCGGAGATAACGCTGAAAGAAGTCAATCAAGTATTGTCACGAACGATTAAAAAAGATGACACGAACAAAAGTTTATTATTTCTCGGTATGTTATCCGCATACACAGAAAACTCTCAACTAAATATCACCCTAAACGCTCCATCGTCATCGGGAAAAACCTACGTCACGCAAGAAGTCTCTAAGCTATTCCCAGAAGAAGACAAGATAATTTTTAGCAACGCTACACCGACAGCCCTCTTTTATAGTAGAGGTACATTCGATAAAACACGAGACGCAAAAATAATAGATTTGGAACGCAAGATTATTATTTTTTACGAACAGCCCGACTCAACTCTTCAAGCAAATCTCCGCCCAATTTTGTCACACGACAGCAAAGAGTTGATTTACCAACGTACCAATCGCAATAAATCTGGCGAAAATCGAGCTGAAAAGATAATTTTTCGAGGTTTTTCAGCGACAGTTTTCTGTTCAGCCTCTCAACACTTAGACGAGCAAGAGGCGACACGAGCCTTAATGTTAAGTCCAGAAATCTCACCTGAAAAAATCGAGAGTGCCATCAACGCAACAATTCTTCGCAATGCCAACCCGACTGCTTTCATCAAGCAAATCGAAGACGACCCAGACCGCAAAGCCCTGATAGAACGAATACGACTTATTCGAGACCTTAACATTGGCGATATTCTTACTCCCGACCCTGACACAATAAAACGACGTTTTCTCGGCTTTATTGGTGGCTCATTCAAGCCTAGAAATATGCGAGACATTGAACATTTGATACAGGTCATAAAATGCGTTGCTCTGCTCAACGTTTGGCATAGGGAAAAGGACGGCGTGTATTACGCAAATGAACAGGATATGGAGGAAGCGTTTAGGTTGTGGGGCGACATCGTAAAAACACAAGAGTTAAATACTACCCCTTACCTATACAGTTTTTACTGCAACTACATCATCGGAGCGTACCGCAAATTAAATGAAGAGGAGCGGAAATTTGGCGTAAGCCGTCAGCAAATCATCAAATACTACCAAGAGAAAACCGATACGCAACTTGCCGACTCGACCTTACAGAAGAACATTTTGAGAAATCTCC
Organism: Saccharimonadales bacterium (SeqCode); assembly: GCA_047974525.1. Taxonomy (GTDB): domain Bacteria; phylum Patescibacteriota; class Saccharimonadia; order Saccharimonadales; family Saccharimonadaceae; genus UBA2834. The sequence continues at coordinate 173,222 of JBKECJ010000001.1, read as the reverse complement.
AAAACTCAGGCTTGGTTTTATTAGTGCCACACCCGTCCGACCGAAGACAGCTACTTGTCCTACCGAATAAAACAATAGAAACGGAGGGGTGTATGACATAGCGACATTTTGGAATAAGACCGATATCAATTATAATAAAGAAGCTACATCATCTATATCAATCACAGGAACTATTTATTTCTCAACAAAATAGGTAGTCCTAAGTCGAGAAATCTCCTGTGAGATGGATTGATGTAGCAAGGGCTACCTATTTTGCAAAGGAGAAATATGAACAATGATAATTTAAGATATGTAGCATATTTGAGAAAATCAAGTGAGGCAAAAGAGAGGCAGGCATTATCGATACCCGCCCAAAAAAGAGCCATTCAAGAGAAGTTTCCACATCTTAGAATAGTGGACTGGATCGACGAGGAGCGAAGTGCTTTTAAGGCATACAACCGTCCAAAATTTGATGATGTGTTAGGGCGTTTGGAGAAAGGTGATATTGATGGACTTGTTGCGTGGCAACCCAGCCGACTTTCTCGTAATCCATTAGACGCAGGACGAATAGTTTATCTAATAACAACAGGAGTACTTAAAGATTTGAAGTTTGCTAACTCCGTGTTTGAGAACAACCCCGACGGAATAAAAAACTTACAGTACTCTTTGGCGGATAGTCAACATTTTTCTGCCGAGCTATCCGTAAATGTCAAAAAAGGTAACCGTGAAAAACGAGAGCGTGGTTGGCTACAAACAGCAAACTTAGCGGGCTATATGAACAAACCGAACGTTGATTTTCCAGATGATGCGACGGAAAACATCACAGCCAAAGACCCAGAGAGGTTTGACCTTATTCGCAAAGCGTGGGATTTGCTATTGACGGGAGAATATAGCGTTCCTGCAATACTAGATATATTAAACAAAGATTGGGGCTATCTTACGCGAAAAACTCGCAAACGCGGTGGTATGCCACTAAGTAGGACTGGTCTCTATTATATTTTTAATAATGTGAAATATACCGGTAAAATACCAAACCCTATAAATGGCGAGCTAATGCAAGGGTCATATCCCGCTATGATTACAGTTGGCGAATACAACCGAGGGCAATACTTACTAGGGAAACACGGAAAACCACGCCTTACTGAGCGACGGGATTTCCCACTAAAGGGTATAGCGATTTGTGGTGAGTGTGGGTGCAATATCACAGCGGAACACAAAACCCGTACCAAATACAATAAAACATACGTCTACTATCACTGCACGCATAAGAAAAAGTCATCAAACTGTAAGCAACCCAGCATTGAAGAGGCTGAGTATAATCGCCAAATTGAGGAGTTTTTCGCTGGGCATATGATACGCAAAGAGTTCGAAGAATGGGGTATGGAAGCAATTGTAGCAATGAATACAGAAGAGATGGGGGACAGGCAAATAGTTATCGAAAACCGAGAGAAAGCCCTGAATACAGTTGAAAGTAAGGCTAACCGATTATTAAATCTCGTTGCAAATGGGGCTATCACGGAAGAGCAATTTGTGAAAATGAGCCAAGAAGCCGAGACGGAGATAAAACGACTACGCAAAGAGCTGGATAAAATCCTAGATAATGGCAGTAACTGGCGAGAGGCAATGAGAAAAACTATCGATGTACTATTTAATGGACGAGAGCGGTTTGAAAATGGTGACATATTCGCTAAACGAGAAGTATTGCAGAGCTTAGGTTCGAACATCGTCCTAAAAGACAAAAAAATACAAATTGACACCTATAAATGGCTAAAACCAATCCAAAAAGAGTATAAAAACCTAGAAACCAAATTAGATAAGGTTCGAACAAACGATTTACAGATAGAAAAAGGCTCTATTGAGCCTATTCGTACAGCGTGGCGGAAGGGAGAGGATTCGAACCTCCGGTAGGTTGCCCCACGACGGTTTTCAAGACCGTTGCCTTAAACCACTCGGCCACCCTTCCATGTTCGGTATTATATCATAATATGGTATAATTTAAGTATTATGTCAGGACACAGTAAATGGGCGACAACAAAACGCCAAAAAGCAGTAGTCGACGCAAAGCGCGGCGCAATATTTACAAAAATTGGAAATCAGATCGCGATTGCGGCGCGAAGTGGGATTGACCCCACGACAAACTCGGCGCTGGCGATGGTGCTGGAGAAGGCGCGTGTGGCGAATATGCCTAAGGCGAATATCGAGCGAGCGATTCAGCGAGTGGCGGATAAATCTGCGGCTGTGCTGATTGAAGAGACTTATGAGGGTTATGGGCCGGCTGGTGTTGGTGTGATCATCGAAGTTGCGACGGATAATAAAAATCGTACGATGCCAATTGTGCGACATACGCTTGAGAAAAATGGTGGGCGAATGGCGGATCCTGGGAGTGTGATGTTTCAGTTTGCGCGCAAGGGCGTAATATTTACTCCTACAAAGGGAGATGAGATTATGATGCAGGCGCTTGATGCGGGGGCTGAGGATGTGGCTGAGGAAGACGATGGCACGACGATTTATGCTGTGGCGAGCGATCTTGCGAAGGTGCGTACGGCGCTTTTGGAGCAGGGTGTGCAGATTGATAGTGCGGAGCTTCAGTATGTGCCAAGCTCTACTGTGCCCGTGGAAGCCGATGTCGCTGAGAAAGTCGAGAAATTCCTCGAAGCGATTGATGATCTTGATGATGTGACGGCGGTACATACAAACGCTGCTTAAGCTTTGAACGCAATCTGTATTCATGGTATAATTTACGTATTAAATACGGAGGTTAGCTATGCAAGAATTGAAGGGAACTAAGACCGAGAAGAATCTAAATGATGCTTTCGCGGGGGAATGTCAGGCGCGAGTAAAATATGAGTATTATGCTAGCCAAGCGAAAAAAGATGGCTACGAGCAAATTGCGGAGATCTTTTTGGAGAGCAGCGGGAATGAAAAGGAACATGCGAAGTTGTGGTTTAAGCAGCTGCATGGTGGCAAGATGCCTGAGACTTTGGAAAATTTGAAAGATGCGGCTGGCGGCGAAAACTACGAGCATGAAGATATGTATGCTCGAATGGCTGCGGATGCGCGCGAAGAGGGCTTTGAAGAGATTGCGAAGATGTTTGAGGGCGTGGGTCAGGTGGAAGAGCAGCATGAAGCTCGATACCGCAAATTGATTAAGAATATTGAAGAAGGAATTGTATTTAAGGGTGACGGCGTGACTGTATGGAAGTGCCGCAACTGTGGACATATTCATATTGGCGAAGACGCTCCAGAAGTTTGTCCAGTATGTAAGCACCCACAAGGTTTCTTTGAGATCGCAGCTCAGAATTACTAGGATTTATGGCGAAACTCGGTAAAGCAGCAAAACGTCGACTGATTGTAGTTGGCGTTTTGTTGTTGGCGCTTGTAGGATGGCTGATATTTAATCCGAAAAGTTATGAGCCTGAACCTGTGCAGGCTGAACAAGTTGAACAGATTGAGAATACGGCGATTGATGGTGAAGTGGGGGAATGGTCGGCGGTAGGGGTATTAGCGAAACTTGAAGTTCACGAAAAAGATACATCGCAAAAATATGTACGAAAAGATTTTTATAGTAATTGGAGTACGTATGAGGGGTGCGATATGCGAAATGTGATTTTGCAACGGGATCTAAAAGATACCGTGCTTGAGAAATGTATTGTGATGACTGGGGTGCTGGAGGATCCGTATACGGGTAAGACGATCAACTTTGTGAGAGGTAGCGGAACTTCGAGCGCGGTGCAGATTGATCATGTGGTGGCGCTATCTAATGCTTGGGGAACGGGCGCGATGAAGTTGGACGATGAGCAAAGACATAGTTTGAGCCAAGACCCGCTAAATTTGCTGGCGGTGGATGGGCCGGCGAACTCGAAGAAATCTGATAAGGACGCTGCTGATTGGTTGCCGGAAAATGTGGCGTTCCAATGTGAATATGTGGCGCGGCAGATTTCGGTGAAATTTAAATATGTACTGTGGGTGACGGAACCGGAAAAAACTGCGATGGAGGGCGTGTTGGAGACTTGTCCGGATGAACCTACTGTTGGGTTAGAAAGTTTTGCAGAGCAAAGCTCGGCCCAGTAACTGAGGCGACGGCGAGAGTTTGGTGGTGGCTTGTGATATTGGGGTGGGATTTTTGGTAGGCGTTTGCGGCTTTTTGCATTTGGCGAAGCTTGGTGGGGGTGATGGCGTCGAGTCCATCGCCGTGAGTGGAGGTTTTGCGGTATTTTACCTCGGTGAAATAGATGGTGTTGTCTTGGATGGAGACGATGTCGATTTCGCAGATTTGGGTGCGCCAGTTGCGCTCAAGAATTTGATGACCCTCAGCTTCTAGATATTCGGCGACTTTTTGCTCGGCGGCATTACCGATATTGGTGGTGTTTTTGAGATTAGCAATGGGCTTGAAGCTAACACGGTGCTCGGGGCATGCGCCGAATTCTTCAAGAGCTTTTTTGTGAAGTGCGGTGCCGTAGCCGACGTGTTTTTCGAAATGATAATTGGGGTATTTGCTGGCAAGATCCGTCATGTATTTGTCGCGGGCGACTTTGGCGAGAATACTGGCGGCGGAAACTTCGGGAACGAGTAGATCGGCTTTTGCTAGGGTGGTTACGTGTTTTTCGAGGGGAGTGCCTGATAGAAAGTTGATGGTGCCGTCGATAATTACTTGATGGAAGGGAGCTTTGACTTCTTTGATGGCTTGACGGGTGGCGGCGCGGAGAGCTTTGGACAGCCCGAGCTTGTCTAGTTCTGCGGCGCTAATCCAGCCGAAGCCATAGGACGATTTTTGTTTGATGATGGGCTCTAGCTCCTCGCGTTTTTTGGCAGTGAGTTTTTTGCTGTCGGTAAGGTCGGGAATGGGCTCATGCAAAACGCAGGCGCAAACAAGAAGGGGCCCGGCCCATGGACCGCGCCCCACTTCATCAATTCCTAGAATTGCCATTGCTCTTTCAAGCGAGAGATTTATTCCTCAGGCTCGCCAGAACCTTTTGGATTTTGTTTTTCTTCAACTGTTTCTGGATCAGCTTTTTCGGCTTCAAGAACTTCCTCTACTGCCTCTGCAGCTGAAAGATCGTTGACTGCATGGCGGTCAAAATCTTTGCTGACGAGACGAGCGGACTTACCAGAGCGCTCACGCAAGTAGCTGAGATTGTTGCGGCGGACTTTGCCACGGCGAACGATCTCGATTTTTTCGACTAGTGGGTTGTGGATGAGGAAAGATTTTTCGACACCAACACCAGATGCGACCTTGCGCACGGTGATGCGAGCGGTGTGAGAATCTTTGCGATCAGCACGGATTACAGTACCTTCAAATATCTGGGTACGGAACTTGTTACCTTCTTTAATTTTTTGGGATACGCGGACGGTGTCACCAGAACGGACATCCACAACAGCTTTCTTTTTCTGCGCGTCTCCCACCTTTTTGAGCAATTCAAACGACATATTGGACCTTTATTATTATAAATATTTAGCTCATTTTATCATATTTCTTTGGATAATGGAAGGGGGGATATGAAAGAATCCCCGAGGGTTAGTCGGGGATTCGTGGGTTTTACTCTTTGGGGCTTAGTGCGAACTGAAGGTGACTTTGCCGACCTCAACGATTGTGACGTTTTCGGCGGTAATTGTGCCGGTGAAGGCGGGCGGTGCGCAGAGCTCGAGGATCGCAGCAATGTGGGGCGGGAAGCCACCTTCGTCTTCGCCATGATCGCAGCCGCAACCGCCGCCACAGCACTCGTGCTGTTTGGCGTCTTCGGCGGCTTCGCCAGTGGGTTCGCCTTCGGGGGCGGCTTCAAACGCTTTGGGGTCGATTTGGTCGACGCCGGCGCCTTTGATGGGCACCTCATTGGCGCAGCCGGTGTTTTCGGCGGGGGTTGCGGCATCTGTCTTGGCCGCTTCTTAGATGTTTGCCTGCGCGAAGGCGCTGATGAATCTTGCCGCGATGGTGTACCCGACTTCCTCGGGGATGTCGGTGTTGGCGGCGAGGGTTTTGACCATAATGTCGTTGGCTTTTTCGAGATTAAACATAGAATTTTCCACCTTTCGTGCGGGGGTTGCCCGCGAAATTGAGTAAAACTAGTAAAGGACTGCCTCAGCCAAAATTGCTGGACAACTTGTGGATTATATCAAACTTTTTGAGTTTTGTCAAGTAGATGGCGGAACTATTCCCAGCGGAAAGTCTTGATGGCGAGTGCGTAGATTGCTACGCCCCAGACGGCGATAATGCCGAGCTGCGGGAGGACGTCAATTAGTGAGTAGTTTTCGGTGATGATGAGACGGATGCCATCTACGATAGGGGTGAGGGGGATGAATGTGCTGATGGTTTGAACGAACTCGGGCATCATGAACAGTGGGAAGAAGACGCCAGAGAGGAACATCATTGGGAACATGAGGAGGTTGCTGATGACGGAAGCCTGGGCTTCGTTTTTGGCGAAGCCGCCGACGAAGAGTCCGAATCCGAGCATCATGACTGTAGAAATGGAGGCGAATGCTGCGAAGGTGAGCCAGTTGCCGCGCATGGTGAAGTCGAAGACGAGAATACCGATGGCGATCATGATGATGAAACTGATGATACCGATGAGGAGGAAGGTGAGCGCGTAGCTTAGGATGAGCTGTGAGGCGGAGATGGTGGTGGCGCGGAGGCGACAGGTGGCACCGGATTGTTTGTCGCCTGGCAAGAGATTTGAGACGCCCATGAGTCCGATGGTGAGGATGGTGTAGCCAAGAAGACCAGCGAAGACGTAGTCGAAGTTGGAGAGACCTTCGCGCATGAGAGGTTCGGATTTTACTGTGATGCTAGGCTGTTGCCCGACGATTTGGTAGTTGATTTCGTTTGCTACGGCGCCGACGATGGAGGAGATGGCTTGGCCGGCTTGCTCGGAGTTTTTGCCGTAGATTACTTCTATCTCGCCCTGAGGGGTGCCGGTTTCGGAGGTGATACCGAAGTTTTCTGGGAAGATGATGATGGCGCTGAGCTCGCCCTTGATGAGGCGGTCTTCGGCGTCGGCACGATCTGGGCTGTCGACTTTTTCGAGAGCGCTATCTTCTGAGGTGAGAGCTTCTGCGAAGGTAGTTGCGAGCTCGGATTTGCTGTTGTTGAAAATGGCGGTCTCGAAAGACGAGAAGCTGTCGCCACTATACATCATGCCAAAGAGGAGAAGGAAACAGGCAGGCAAGATGAACATAAAGAATATGTAGATTTTGTCGCGGAAAAAGCGAAGGATGTTGGCGTTTGTGAAAGCGAGGATGGTGCCGAAATAATTGCTCGAGCTTCGTCCGGATGATTTGTTGCGGGTTTTTTTCATGATTCTCTGAGATCCTTTCCGGTTAGGTCGATAAATACATCTTCAAGGTTGGCTTTTTCTTCGATTTGTTCTTTCTCGAAGCCGCGCCCTAGAAGTTCTTTGATGAGTTTTTTGGGTGTATTGATGGTGAGGATTTTGCCGCCGTCCATGATGGCAAGGCGATCGCAGAGAAGTTCGGCTTCATCCATGTAGTGAGTGGTGAGAATAATGGTAATGCCACGTTTTTTGATGGACTTGATGAGTTCCCAGAGATTGCGGCGGGCTTGAGGATCGAGGCCGGTAGTTGGCTCATCGAGAAAGAGGACTTTTGGGGTATTGATGAGCGCGACGGCAATGCTGAAGCGCTGTTTTTGACCGCCAGAAAGACTTTCGACGAAAGATTTGCGCTTAGTGACAAGATCGAATTCGGCGAGTTTTTTGTCGATGTTGATATTTTTTTCACCATAGATTTTGGCGAAAAGTTTGAGCTGGTCTTCGAGGGTTAATTTTTGTAGGAAAGCGCTGGATTGAAGTTGAACGCCGATGATTTGTTTGATTTTGCGTGGGTTTTTTGCCACGTCGAGACCATCAATAGTGACGGAGCCATCGTCGATAGGACGAAGAGTTTCCATCATTTCTAGGGTGGTGGATTTGCCGGCGCCGTTTGGGCCGAGAATGCCAAAGATTTCGCCTTTTTCGACGGCGAAAGAGATGTCGTTTACGACTTTGGTGCCGTTGTAGGTTTTGGTCAGATGATCGACCTTGATAATATTTTTCATACAGTTATTGTACAGGAAAAAGCATGTGGATAGGTTGTGGTTTTTTAAGGTTTCTAGGGGTGTGGAAAACTTATACAAGTTTGAGAAATCGCGACCTCTGTAATTCTGAGTAAAAAATGATCGTGATTAGATGACGCGAGAGATTTCGTCGAGAGTGGTTTCGCCACGAAGGGCGGCAAGTATGCCTTTTTGAGTGAGGGTGAGCATGCCGGTTTCTTTGGCGGTTTTTTCGATGTCGTCGGTGTTGATGGTGTGGACGTCGCCGCGGATGAAGCGCTGGATTGGCTCGGTGACGATGAGCTGCTCCATAATGGCGGAACGACCAGAGTAGCCGAAAGGATGTTCTTCGGTTGGAATGGGTTTGTAGAGCTGGAAATTGTCGAGATCGAAATCGGTTTCAACGCCGGCGAGTTGTTGTTTGACGTAATCTTTGGTGGCTTGGTCTGGCTCGTAAGCCTCTTTGTTGTCGGCGAGTTTGCGGACGAGGCGCTGAGCGATAAGGAGGCGAACGGAGCTAGAGAAGATAGGGTTGACGCCAATGAGGTCGATCATACGGGAGAAAGCGGCAGAGGTGGAGTTGGCGTGGAAAGACGAGAGCACTAAGTGACCCGTGATGGACGCCTGAATGGCGGTTTTTGCGGTGTCGGCGTCGCGAATCTCACCAACCATCACGACGTCAGGGTCGAGACGGAGAACCGAGCGGAGGCCGTCGGCAAATGATCCGCCTTGAGTGGTGGCGATTGGAATTTGGCTAATGCCTGGAATGCCGTACTCGATTGGATCTTCTAGAGTGATGATTTTGCGATCAGAAGTGTTGAGAGCGTTGATAATAGAATATAGTGTGGTGGATTTACCAGAACCGGTAGGGCCGACCATGAGGACGAGGCCGCGGGGGTGGGAAATGACTTCTTGGATTTGCTCTCTTTCGTCGGGAAGAAGGCCGAGGAGGTCGATATTGAGAAGGGATTCATCGAAGTTGAAGAGACGAAGCACGGCGTCTTGGCCATACATAGTAGGGACTGTTTCGACGCGGATGTTGAGAAGGTGAGTGGCGTTGTCGCGGGTGATGTCTTTTTGCATATGCCCAGACTGAGGTTTGTTGCTGGCGGTAGAGACGCCGGCGCGGCTGGAAAGTTCGCCCATGAAGATACGATAGCGATCGCGGTCGAGCTCGGCTACTGGGTGAAGAATGCCGTCGACACGCATGCGAATGCGAATGGCGCGGCGGAGGTTTTCGATATGGATGTCGGATGCGCCGAGTTTGTCGGCTTGGTCGAGGAGGAAGTCGAAGACTTTGTCGGTAGCAACGGAGTTGAGGGTTTTTGAGACCTCATGGATAGTTTCGCTATCACCGGTGCCGGCGATCTTGATGTCGTCATAAATAATGTCTTTTGGCGGATCGTAGCGGAGCATGAAGATTTTGTAGGCGGTGCCAGAGATTAGGAAGAAATCTACGCGTTCGCCGTTGTCTGAATATTCTTGGCGCATTTGCTCGATGATACTGCGGGGAGTTTGGCTGGTGACCATGAATTGGTAGTGGACTTCGCCGCCGCCTTGCTGAAGGGGAATGATGAAATCTTTGTGCATTTGTTCGATACTGATAAGGTCGTGCGTGAGGGCGATTTCGGTCTCGAAAGTGCGCGTATCAAGATAGGGTAGCCCAAGAATACGAGAGCGTTGCTCGGTGGCCTGCTCTTCATTATCCCTACGCTTGCGCTGGACTTCCTCTTCGTTCATACTTGAATTATATCATGAAAAAGCTTGTGTTAATTATGCATAATATTAGGTCTATATATAATGTGGGGGCGATTTTGCGGACTTGCGATGGGTTGGGGGTGGACTCGGTGGTTTTTTCGGGCTATACGCCGTACCCAGATAAGGGGCTGCCGCATGAGCGGGAGAAGCTGAGGGCGGCTATTCATAAAACGGCGCTGGGGGCGGAGGAGAGTGTGAGGTGGAAATATACTGAGGATATATTGGAATGTTTGGGTGAATATCGTCGGGATGGTTTTGAGATTTTGGCGCTGGAGCAGGGTGAGGGCTCGGTGAGTTTGGCGGAATTTGGGAGTTTGAAGAAGGATGCGGTGCTGGTGTTGGGCGAGGAGGTGAAGGGCGTGCCGGCGGAGATTTTGGCGATGTGCGATAGGCTGATTGAGATTCCGATGGTGGGCGAGAAAGAGTCTTTTAATGTGGCGGTGGCTGCGGGGATGGCGATGTGGGAGCTAATCGGTCGGCATTAGTGTATAATTGGGGTTAATGAAGTATTTGTTCGTGAGTCTGGCCATCTTGGCGATATGGGTAGGTGTAATTTTGATGGTTGGAGTTTTGAAGAACGACAACATATTGTTGCCGATAACAGCGTTAGTGATGACGCTGATATTATTCTTAATTGGTTTTCGCAAAAAATGATTGCTGGTTTGGCGCGAGATTTGGCAAAGATAAAAATGGGGACTTCGCTGAATAAGGATGCGGAATCTCGACGGGCGATTTTTTATGCACTAAAGAAAAAGGGCGGGGTGTATGTGAAGTGTTTGCAGGTATTGGCGGTGACGCAGAAGTTTTTGGATGGATGGGCTGGGCCTGCCGAGATGAAGGTGTTTTGATCAGGTTGAGCCGGAACTTGTGGATTTGAGTCGATATATTGATATGCGAAATTATAGATGGGTTTCGGAAGCGCCAGTTGCGACGGGGAGTTTTGCGGTGGTTTATCGGGGAGAGATGAAGAGTGGCGAGGTGGTTGCGATAAAGATCTTGAGGCCGAGTATTGAGCAATATTTGCGCTCTGACTTGCGGACGTTAAGAGTTGCGGGGAAGCTGTTTAAGCAGTTTTTGGTGAAGAATATTGTAGATTATGAAGCGGTCCTGGAGGAGTTTTCGAGGACGTGTTTACTAGAGACGGATTATTCGCGCGAGGTAGAGAATATGCGATATTTTCAGAGGTACTATGCGGAGCATCCGTATGTAGTAATTCCGAAAGCGTATAGCGAGCAGTGTGGAAAAAATGTGATTGTGCAGGAGTGGATTGAGGGTGAAACTTTTGCAAGTGTGTTGGCGGGGCGAAATGGCGACAAGGCGGCGACGGAATTGGCATACGAAAAGACGGGCTCGAATTTGTGGACGCAGATGGTTGTGGCTGGGGGCGAGGCGGTGCGAATGGCGCTGACTGCGGACTTTGTGTTTGGTGATCCGCACCCAGGAAACATAAAGCTTTTGCCGAATAATCGAATTGCGTTTATTGATTTTGGAATTATTGCGAATAGGCCATCTTCACGAATGGCGTTTTATAAGTGGGTGAAAAGTTATCGCGACGTGCTGAATGGGAAAAAATCTGGAGTGGCAGATTTGGCTGAAGCGACGATTGTGTGTTTTTGTCCAGACTTGGCGCTGGCTTTGCGCGGCTGTGAAGTGGATGGAGAATCGGCGATGGATAAAATTATGGATGGAGTGCGCGACAAGCTTGAGGTGGTAATGCAGAATGATGGTTTTGCGAAGGATTTGATGGAGAATGGACATTTGTTTAGGATGTTTACGGAAGCCTTGGATAGCAATAATGCACTTGGGCTCGAACTTGATATGGCGAATTTTCAGCTGCTCAAGGCAATGCAGGCTTATCTTGGCTCAATGACTGTGCTGGACAATAGTGAGACTGGCGATAAGTTTTCGGCGGCGATGCTTTCTGCGATGAATTATGCCTTGGATTATGCGGATAGATATGGAGTGGAGAATGATATGCCGGTTGCGTCGAGATATTCGAGAGACGAGAGCGCGACGATACTGGTCGATATGATGTCGTCTTTAGCAAATGGTGACGAATTCTTGTTTCGTTATCTGTGTGGTAGAGTATAAATATGAGTAACTTCTCGAAGAGTTTGCTGGCGCACATAAAATATCCGTACACTGCGGCGATAATTGCCGTGATGTGGATTGGGATGGCGATTATTTTGGGGCTGAGTGGTGGGGCGAATTTTGAGATTTTGTTGGTGTCGACGGCGGCGGTAAGCTTGGTGATTGCTTTAATTGGATTTTCTTCTCCCAAGAAGTAATTGGGTTGTGTGATAAAATAAGCTTATGATACTTGCAGTATGTTTGGCTTTGCTTGCTTTGGTGTTTTTCGCCGTGCGTAAGGTGGCGGGGCCGGCGCTTTTGGCGGTAATTGCGGGGGTGGCGGTATATCAGATGTTTGGGGTGGATTTGGCGAATCAGATTGTGACTTGGATTCCGGCTTGGGATTTGTGGTGGGTGGAGAAAATCGTTTATTTGGTGTTGGTGTTGGTATTTCCGTTGTTGCTATATTTGAGATCTCCGAGAGGAGGGCGGGGTGGAATTTTGCGAATTGCAGAAGCTGGCGTGTTTGCTATTTTGCTGACGGCGTTAATTTCTGGTACGCTCGCTGCGTTCTTTGGTTTTGATACGATGGCGATGGATATTTCAAATTGGATTTCGGGGATTCAGGGCTATATCGTGATGGCGGGAATAATCTTTGCCTATGTGGATATATTGTTTTATCGGGCAGAGTATTAGTAGGCAAAACTTGTACAAGTTTTGAGTGAGACTATGTCTGTTATTTGAGTAAAAATGTGATTATTTTTTGGGTTAGAGATCGATAGGGCCGACGCTTTCGCCGAAGCTGGATTCGACGATGCTGGAGCGGGGAACGTGGAGGACTTCAAAGGTTTCGATGAGGTCGTTTTTTGCTTCGGTGGCTTCGGTGTCGTTTGTGATATTGCTCTCGAATTTTGCGTAGTAGCCGGGTAGGCCTTCGACTTTGTCGAGATAGACTTTGACGCCTTCGCCCATGACGAGCTCTTGGCGTTCGCGGGCAACTTGGTATTTTAGTTCAAAACCGAGCTGATGGATAATGTGGGCCGCTTCGGTGTAATCTTTTATTGTTGTGAAATTTACAACATCTATGTCTTTGGACTCAATGTGACGACGCAGAACGAGGGCGTAGGTGGCTGGTTTTTTGGCGTCTTTTACGATGGTGCGGAGATAGAGGCGGGGGAGATTCTTATTTGGGGCGAAGCCTTTTGGCACAAAAATGCGATCGTGCTGCCAGAATGTATCGGAAAAGCGCATGCCGATGTCGCGTAACATTTGTACGAATTCGGATTTGTTTGGTAATTTGGCTTTTACGATAACGCGCTTCATAGGGTTGCTCCTTCGCGGGCTTTGTTTGCCCATTCGTCGGCTAATTCGTTACCGGCGGTGCCGACGTGACCGCGGGTCCAAGATAATTTTACATTAGGATTTGCTTTGTAAGCTGAATAAAGTTTTTTTACGAGGTCGAGATTTTTGATAGGGCCTGATTTTTTTGTCCAGTTTTTGGATTCCCAAGATGGTGCCCATTTTGTGACGACGTTGATCCAGAATTCGCTGTCGGTGTGGATTTCGTCGCCGTCGTTCGCCAAAGAAAAAGCCGCAATGAGCGCTTCGGCTTCCATGCGGATATTGGTAGAGTTTTGTTCTTGCCCGAGGGCGACGGGCTTTCCATCACAAATGACAGCGAAGCCGCCAAGACCAGGGTTTGGGACTGCGCTGCCGTCTGTATAGAAAGTTGCCATTATTTATTATTTTTTAGCAGCTGGTTTTTTTGCTGGAGCGGCTTTTTTAGCGGCTGGCTTTTTTGCTGCGGGTTTTTTGCGGGAGCTGCCTTCTTTGCTGGGGCTGCTTTTGCTGCCTTAGCTGCTGGAGCTTTTGCTGGAGCGGCCTTAGCGGTTGCGGTGACTTTGACGTTTGCTTTTTTAGCGAATTTCACAACAGCGGCTTTGCGGCGGCTAGCGGTATTCTTTTTCATCAAGCCTTTTTTGACGGCTTTGTCGTACTCGGACTGAACGGCTGAAGCTTTTTCAGCGGTTGGTTTTTTCTTGAAATCTTTTAGAGCGGTCTTGATGCTCTTTTTGATCTGTTCGTTTTTTGCAGTTCGCTTAGTAGCTTGTCGTGCAGCTTTCTTGGCGGATTTGATAATCGGCATTCTTTATTCCTTATTAAATTATTGTTTAGAATTTGCAACAATTATATGGTAAAAATGCAGAAATGTAAAGAGGCGGAAAATTGAGGGTTGCTTTTTTGAAAACGTTATGCTTATATAGAAGTATAAAGGTCAAAAATAAACAGAAATAGAAAAGCATGGCAGACGAAAAGAGGCCGGTGACGGCGAAACCTACCAATGACATCGTGGCGCAGGTGGCAGAACGCATCAAGACGAGCGATAATGTTTTGATTGCTCTGTCGAAAGATCCAAGCGTAGACGAATTATCAGCAGCGATTGGGCTGACGTTTCTCCTTGATAAAATGGGGAAGCACGCGACGGCAATTTTTTCTGGAGCCGTACCTAATGCGATTGAATTTTTGGAACCCGAGAAGACTTTTGAAGTAAACACGAATAGCTTGCAAGATTTTATTATTGCACTTGATAAGGATAAAGCTGATCACTTGCGATACAAGATTGATGGTAATTATGTAAAGGTATATATAACGCCATATAAGACGACTATTGACGAGACGGATTTGGAATTTAGCCATGGCGATTTCAACGTTGACTTGGTGGTGGCGCTTGACGTGTCTTCGGCTGAAGACTTGGATAAGGCGCTGTCTGAGCATGGACGAATTATGCATGACGCGAGCGCGATTAATATTAGTACTGCTGCTCCTGGAAAATTTGGAGACATGCAATGGAGTGACCCAGCGGCTAGCTCGGTGTCGGAGATGATTTGTGTACTTGCAGACAAGCTGAAGGATAAAGAAAATCTTTTGGATAAGCCAATTGCTACGGCATTTTTGGCTGGTATTGTGGCGGCGACGAGTAGATTCTCGAACGAACATACAGCACCATCTACGATGACGATGGCGAGTAAGCTGATGGAGGCGGGAGCAGACCAGCAGTTGATTTCGAGTAGTATTCCGGTAGATCTTGATGCGCAAATGGCTGATGCTGGAACGGGGATGCCAGTTCAGGAGCCAGCAGAAGAAGAGAAGCTGGTGGAAGAGACTGAGGCGCCTGAGGAGCCGGAAGAGCCAGAAGTGGCAGAGCCGGTGATTGAGGAGGCGCTAGCTGAGGAAGTTGATCCTTCAAAACTTAGCGTTGATCATGGTGAGACTGCTGAGGCTGTGCCGGAAGCTGTTGAAGAGACGCCTGTAGAAGAGCCGGCAGAGCCTGAAAAGGTGGAAGAGCCAGCGCCAGTTGAAGAGCCTGAAGTTGCGCCTGAGCCAAAAATTGAAGAAAAACCTGTGGAACTTGAAACACCGGAGCAACAACTGGAGAAGATTATTCAGACGCCATCAACAGAAGAGGCTAGGGGTCCGCTGATGGATGAGCTGCGTGAGGCTGCTGAGCAGAGAGAGAATCGAATTGAGCCTGAGCACGAGGTGGTATTAGAGCCGCTGAGTGGCCCAGATAAAGAGTCGGAAAAAGATTATGCGAAGCTGATGGACGCGGAGCTTAGTACTCCTGCGCCAGTAAATGCGGCAACGCAGGCTGCACCAAGTGCGCCAAGTACCGTTGAGATCAATGGAATACCTGATATAAATTATGCGACGGGCGCAGATAGTAGCCAGCCGATTGCGGCGCCAGTAATGAGCACGGAGTCTGAGACTCCCGCTCCACAACCTGTTGAACCTGTGCAGGCTGCACAAGTTGTCGAGCCGGTAGTTGCTGAGCCCGTTCCTGCCCCTGCTCCAGTAGTGGAGCCTACACCGGCAGCGCCAGTCGCGGTGGAGCCAGTGCCGGTGCAAGCCGAGCCAGTTGCAGCGCCGCTGCCTATGCCTGATGTTAGCTCGGAATTCTTGCCTCCTCCGCCACCTCCGTTTGATCCAAGCGCACCTGTTGGTGCGGTGGACTTTTCGCCAGCTGCGCCAGCAATGCCTCAACCAGTTGTTGAGCCGATTGCGCCAGCAGCTCCAGAGGCGCCAGTTGAAGTTGAGCATAGCTATTTGGGATCTAATCCGGCAATGCCAGATCAGATTTACCCTCCAGCAAGCAATGATCCTGGTGCGTTCCAGTTGCCTACGCCAACTGCTTAAAAAATCTTTGTACTTGTGCTTTAATTTGCCATATCGTTATGATAATTTTTGGAGAATTAAAATATATTTAGCTATACATAGCTAGAAAGGGGCGCATGAGATTCACGAGAAAAATTAGTTTCAAAAGTACAGAAGTTCAAGAGATAATGGCGTCAGTAAACGATTATGTATGGATTGCGGTGGATGTTAAGCGGGCGATGATATCTGGTGGGGATGAGGCGATAGGTGATTCAAAGATGGAGTTGCTCTGGACGGGGAGCAAGATTTACGATGTGTACGGAATTGGGTTAGATCTTTCAACTGGGGAAATCGACTATTATTCGTCGATAAATGCCAAGCAGGCTGTGCCTGGATCGACGAAAGAAGTTCCGATGGAAAAACGAGAAAGAATTGAGACGTTGATAAATTACTTTTTTGAGGAGCTGCCAGTTTTTAAAAATAGTCGGTAGGGGGGCTGTCGGATTGGAGTGAAATATCGTATAATTATATGCAAGACTTAAGGAGGTGCCATTATGGCTAAAAATGACAGGAAAGTGGCTGGTGTGGAGCAAAAAGCAGATAAACAAAGTGACGGGAAAAAACAGGCGTTGGATTTGGCTTTGAGTCAGATTACAAAGCAATTTGGGGATGGATCAATTATGAAGCTGGGGGAGCAATCAAAGATTGACGTGGAGTTGTTGCCGTCGGGGTCTTTGTCGCTAGATTTGGCGCTGGGTGGCGGATATCCTAAGGGGCGCATTATTGAGATTTATGGACCGGAATCTTCTGGTAAGACTACTTTGGCGCTACATGCTATCGCCGAGATTCAGAAGCAGGGTGGACAGGCGGCCTTTATTGATGCCGAGCATGCGCTCGACCCAGCTTATGCTAGGAAAATTGGGGTGGGTACGGCGAACTTGCTGATTTCGCAGCCAGATAATGGTGAGCAGGCATTGGAGATTTGCGAGACGCTAGTGAGAAGCGGTGCTGTGGACCTGATCGTGGTTGACTCGGTGGCGGCTTTGGTGCCGCAGGCAGAGATTGATGGCGACATGGGTGATGCGCAGATGGGATTGCAGGCGCGCTTGATGAGCCAAGCTATGCGTAAGTTGACCGGTATCATCTCGAAATCAAAGGCTACTGTGATATTCATTAACCAGATTCGCATGAAGATTGGTGTGATGTTTGGTAACCCAGAGACTACAACGGGCGGTAACGCTTTGAAGTTTTATTCATCGGTGCGAATTGATATTCGTAGAATTGGACAGATTAAAGATGGCGATGATATTTCTGGAAACAGGACGAAGATAAAGATCGTGAAGAATAAGATTGCGGCGCCATTTAGGACGGCGGAATTTGACATCATGTACAACGAGGGGATTAGTAAGACTGGAGACATCTTGGATCTAGCCGTGCAGTATGGCGTGCTTGACAAGGCGGGTGCTTTCTTGAAGTATGAGGGGGAGACTTTGGGACAAGGACGAGAAGCCGTGAAGCGATTGTTTAAGGAAAAGCCAGAGCTGATGACGAAGATTGACAAGCAGGTTCGAGAGAAAGCGCACGCTAAAGACGAAGCTTAGGGCGCGATGAAGATTGAGAATTTGTTTAGCGAGCCAGACAGCGATAGTTTTGTTGTTACGAAAATTTCGGAGGCCGTGAAGGACAAGAATCGAGTCAATGTGTTTATTGATGAGAAGTTTTTCTGTTCGCTAGACATATCTCAGTTGGCGGATTTGGGGCTGAAAATAGGTGCGAAGCTTTCTGAAGAAGAACGAGAGAAGTTGAAGCGTGCCTCGGATTTTGGGAAGTTGTATGTGAGAGCGCTTGAGTATGTGATGATGCGACCGCGGTCGACAAAAGAAGTGAGAGATTATTTGAAGCGCAAGACGTATGACCGACGAGTACGGGTTAAGAATGTGAAGACTGGAGAGTATCAAACGAAGGTGAAGAAGGGGTTTGATGAGTCGTTGATTTTGCCGGTGATGGAGAGATTGACGACTAGGGGGTATATTGATGATCTGAGGTTTTCGCAGGCTTGGGTGGAGAACAGGAATACTGGGAAGGGGATTAGTCAGAGGAAGCTGATAATTGAGCTGCGACAAAAAGGAATTGACCAGAAAATGATTGAGGAAGTGCTGAATGATACTTCTCGGAACGATATAGAAGAGATTCAGAAGGTGATTCGCAAGAAACGTCGTCGTTATGACGACGAGCAGATGAAAGTATACCTAATGAGGCAGGGGTTTAACTATGACGATATTCAGGACGCTTTGTCTTCGGAGTCTTTGGAGGCGTAGTTTGGTTCGCGGAACGGATTGACGAAGTTTGGGGTGAAATCTTTTGCCTTGGCTTTGACTTCGACTTTTTCTTCTTCGTTTTTGATGGTGATTTGGTAGTCGTCGATTTCGACAATCTGTGAGCGATTGATGGTGAGTTCTGGGTCGAGGAGAGCTTTCATGGCTGGGCGCTGAACGATAATTTGGTAGATCATGAAGCTGCCAGAGTCCACGGTGTAATCTGATACTTTGCCGAGTTTTTTGCCATCTTGGCTGACGACGCGTAGGCCAACTAGGCGGAAGTTTAGCTTCATTACCTCATCAAGACGAATAATGTCTTCGCGAATTACGAAATCATCTGAAGAATCGACGATCATGCCACGGGGGCTGAGTTCGCGAACATCGGATATTTCGAGAATATTGCCGACGTCTTGATTTTTGAGTACGGGACCATTTAGAGTGTATGCGACAACTTTGAGTCCTTCGGGGTTGATGATCGCCGCTTCGGTGCGAGCAATCTCGCCGCCAACGTGCAGGCTAAGTACCGGATATCCTAAAAGTTTGGACCCAACTATAAGCATTTTCTTTCTAGCTCCTCTTATGCCATAATTGTATCACATGAAAAAGATATTGGCTGTTTCTGGGGGTGTGGACTCGGTTGTGATGCTTGACTTGATGAAGGATGATGCCGATGTGATTGTGGCGCATTTTGACCATGGAATTCGGGGTAATTCGGATGAGGATGCGGATTTTGTAAGGCGGCTTAGTACTATGTATAACAAAGTACTGGAGTGTGGTGCAGAAAACCTTGGGGAGAATTGTAGTGAGGCGTATGCGCGGGAGCGAAGGTATGAGTTTTTGAGAGCGCAGGCGGGGAAGTATGGGGGAGAAATATACACGGCGCACCATGCGGATGACTTGGTGGAATCTGTGATTATTAATATCTTGCGAGGAACGGGCTGGCGAGGGTTGGCGCCGATGATGGACGTGAGGGTGCAGCGGCCGTTGCTTGGGTGGAGTAAAGCAGAGATTCATAGGTATGCAGCGGAGCATGGGCTGAGGTGGCGGCAGGATCCGACGAATACTGAGGACGAGTATTTGCGGAATCGGGTGCGAGGGATGTTGTTTGAGCGCATCCTTGCCAAGGATGAGGTCGAGAAATTGATGGCTTTATCGATGCGGCAGCGGGAAATTAGTGGGGAGGTTGATGAGATTTTGATGGGGATTTTGCCCGAGGATAATAGATATGAGAGAGGGTGGTTTAGGGAGTTGGATGACTTGGTTGCGCTGGAGATTTTGCGGGCTGGGCTGAAGAAGGTGGGGCGAGCGGCGACGAGGCCGCAACTGATGGAATTTTTGAATGCTGTGAGGACATACGAAACGGGCAAAGCATTTAATTTGTCAGAGGATTACCTCTTGCGTTTTCAGAGAGACGCATTTGTGTTAGAATAAGAGGGTAATGAAAATAAAAGCTGCGAGAGGAAATTTCTCTCTGTTTGTACTTGGTGCCGTCGTTGTTGGCTTGATTTTTTCTGTGATGGCAAAAACCATCCCGTCTTTTGCCGAGAGTGAGGCCTCGGGAATTTCTTCGTCAGAGGCGGAGCATTTTGTCACGATCTATAATGGTGGCGAGAAGATAACGATTAAAACCGGGGCTGCGACTGTGGCTGAGGCGCTTGAGAGGGCGAATGTTTCCTTGAATGAGAATGATGTCGTGGAACCGGCGCTGGATGAAGAGATTGTGACTCGAGATTTTAGAATAAACATTTATCGGGCAAGGCCGGCGATTGTGATTGACGGGATTAAGCAGGTGCAGATTATGACTGCGGTGTCGGATCCTAAGGAAGTGGCGAAATCTGCTGGAATTGAGCTAGAGGAAGAGGATGTTGTGAAAATTACAACATATGGTGGGTTTTTGGAAACTGGTATGTCAACGGCGTATAAGGTGTATCGAGCGAAGAAGATTCGTTTTATGTTTTATGGGCAGTTAACTGAGAAGCGAACGCAGGCGGAGACAATTGGAGATTTCTTGGCGGAGCAGCAGATTGAGCTTTCGGAGAGCGACTGGGTTTCTTTGTCGCTCGAGACTGCAGTCACAGATGATATGCTATTCTCGATTCATAGGCAGGGAAAGCAGACTGTTACGGTTGACGAAGAGATCGCTTATAGCGAGAAAGTTACCTATGATTACTCGAGAAATATCGGGTACAAGGTGGTGACGAGGCCGGGTGCAAAGGGTAGTAAAACGGTTACTTATGAGATTGAGATGAAAAATGGGGTAGAGATTTCGAGAGTGGCAATTTCGGAAATTGTGGTGAGTCCAGCTACCGCGGCAGAGGTTACGATTGGGGCGCACCCAATTGCGATGAACCCGTTGACGAAGGCGATGGGGCGAAATAGATACACGACGAGTGACGGGATTGAGCGACAGGAGACGTACTACGATTTGAATATGTCGCTGGTGATGCAGAACTGTGGCGGTGGCGGATATTATACTGTGCGAGATGATGGGGTGAAGGTGGATAAGGACGGATATGTGATTGTGGCGGCGAAATTGGACTTATACCCAAGATGTTCGATTGTGCAGACGAGCTTGGGTCTTGGGAAAGTATATGATACTGGTGGCTTTGCATTAGTGAATCCGGAGCAGTTTGATATTGCAACGGACTGGACTAAGCCGGACGGAATTTAGTGATGAAGAATAAAAAGTCACTTGGCCAGCATTGGTTGACGGATCGAGGGGTGCTTCTGGATATTGCGAACCTGGCGGTGGGCGATAGTGATGTGGTTGTTGAGATTGGGCCAGGACTTGGAACGCTGACTTCGGCTTTGTTTAAGTTTTTTGATGAAGTGATTGCGATTGAGTTTGATGAGGAGCTGGCGCGGAAGCTGCCTGGGAGTTTTCCTGGTAAGAAATTGACGGTATTGAATCAGGATGTTTTGAGTATCAATGAGGAACAGCTGCCAGAAAAGTATATTTTGGCGGGCAATATTCCATATTACATTACGTCGCCGATTATTCAGAAGTTTTTGGCGGGAAAACATAAGCCACAGAAAATGGTGCTTTTGATCCAGAAAGAAGTGGCTGAGAGGTTGGCGGCGACGCGAGGAGATTATTCAATTTTGGGATTGTCTGCGCAGATTTATGCGAAGGTGTCGCTTGGACCAGTTGTCGGAAGAGAGTTTTTTGCACCGCCACCGAAGGTGGATAGTCAAGTTGTGATTTTGGAGCCATATGAGAAGCCGCTTGCGGCGGAGAGTACGATGGCGTTGATAAAGATTGGGTTTAGGGCGCCACGGAAAAAGTTGGCAAGTAACCTTACTGGTGGGTTGCAGATTCCGTGTGATGATGTGCTAGGGATGTTTGAGGAATTGGGTATATCGGAAAATGCCCGTCCGGCTGATCTTGAGATAGATGATTGGGTGGCGCTTGAAAAAAAATTGCATAAGCGGTAATATATAATCAACAATTAGATTTTATAAAATGTAATGGAGACTTATTATGAATCCTGATGAACAAAATAACAACCCTATGTCGAATCCAGAGCCTACTATGGGCATGGACGGAGTGACGCCAACGGCTGATCCAACTCCTACCGCGGATCCAATTTCGATGGGCGATATGGGTGCGACTGCGCAACCTGAGGCTATGGGCGGCCCTATTGATATGGGTGCTCCAGCAGACCTGGGAGTTCCTGCTCCTGAGGCTCCAATGGCAGAGCCAATCGCGCCAACTATGGAAAGTAATCCAGTTAACCCAATGAGCGAACCGATTTCCGGCTTGGGCGATACTTCGACTACTGATACTACCTTTACGCCAGTTACGGCTGGGCAAGAAATGCCAGAAGCGGGCGCCGCACCAGCAGCACCTAGCATGGCAACTGCAGAAGCGACAGCTACACCAGTAATGGACACTACTACCCCAGTAAATCCAGCAGATCCTGTAGCGGCAGCTCCAGTAGCGGGTGCTCCTGCTAAGAAGTTCAAGCTGAACAAGACGACGATGATCTTGATTGGTGTTGCAGCGGTCGCGATCATTGGCGTGATTGTCATATTGATTGTCTCGAATCTTGGTTAATTAGATA
Source organism: Saccharimonadales bacterium (SeqCode) (assembly GCA_047974525.1). Classification (GTDB taxonomy): domain Bacteria; phylum Patescibacteriota; class Saccharimonadia; order Saccharimonadales; family Saccharimonadaceae; genus UBA2834. The sequence goes on along the minus strand of JBKECJ010000001.1, from coordinate 150,837 downwards.
ACCTCTTTGTTTTGTAGTAAAATAGATGTATGACTAAAACATATATCACTACAGCTATACCATACGTAAATGGAGTTCCGCATCTTGGTCATGCCATGGATTACTTATTGGCAGACACGTTGCGTCGGTATTTGATGCGAAGTGGTATGGATGTGCGCTTGCAGGCTGGAACTGACGAGCATGGCAGTAAGGTTTTTCAGAAGGCTGAAGAAGTTGGTATGCCCGTGCAGGAGTTCGTGGATGAGAACGCGCGGAAGTTTCAGGATTTTATTCACTCTCTAGGGGTAGAATATACGGATTTTGTGAGAACGACAGACCCAAAGCACGAGCAGCGATGTCAGGAAATTTGGAAGCGACTTGAGGGGCATATTTATAAGGACTCATATGAAGGCTGGTACTGTCAGGGGTGTGAGGGCTTTGTAACTGATAAAGAATATGATGAGAATGGTGGCGTGTGCCCAGATCACAAAAAGCCGTATATAAGACTTTCGGAAGAGAATTATTACTTGAGGATTGCGGATTTTAAAGATAAGATGCGTGCGGCTATTGAGTCGGACGACCTGAAGATTACTCCGGTTGGACGTAAGAAGGAATTTTTGAATTTGTTGAAGGATATGCCTGATGTGTCGATCTCGCGACCGAAGAAGCAATTGAGCTGGGGCGTGCCGGTGCCAGGCGATGATTCACAGGTGATGTACGTCTGGATTGATGCGCTAGCGAACTATATTACTGTGCTGGGATATCCTGATGAGGACATTTCTGAATGGTGGCCAGCAGAAACCCAGATTATTGGTAAAGATATTTTGCGTTTTCATGCGGGAATTTGGCCAGCGATATTGTTTGGTCTGGATTTGCCGTTGCCGAAGAACCTGTTGACGCACGGATATATCACAGTAAATGGAGAGAAGATGAGTAAGTCGGTGGGGAATGTGGTTGATCCGCAAGTTGTGCTTGGCAAGTACGGGGTAGATCCGTTTAGGTACTATTTCTTGCGCCATGTATCGACGACGGAAGATGCCGATTATAGCGATGAGAAGTATGACTCAGCGTACAATGAGCTGGCGAACGACTTGGGTAACCTTGTGCAGCGCCTGGCGACGCTGTGCGACAAGAATGATGTGCTTGGTGATAAGCCGTCGAGGCAGCAGGATGATAGGTTTGATGAGCTGATGAATAAGTATGAGTTCAACCTAGCATTTGACCATGTTTGGGCGAGAGTTCAGGAGTTGAACAAACGAATTGATACGGAAAAACCTTGGGCGCTTGCGAAGACGGATCCAGAGAAGTGTCACGACGTGCTGAGGAAACTGGTGCAAGATTTACTAGACATTGCTGACGTGCTTAGTATTTTTATTCCTGATACTGCTGAAAAAATCACTGCGATATTTTCGGCAAAAAGGATTTCTCCGCCAGAGACCTCACTGTTCCCGCGTAGCCGATAGGTGTCGTGATATAATTATCCTGTAAAAAGGATAAAATATGCACGATAATGAGCATGTGGGTGTGTCGCGAGGGGGTAAAGTTGACCCGCTGATTTTCGTGCTTGTTATTATGGTGGTGGCTTCGATCGCGGTGATTTTGTTGCAGAGTCGAAGTACTTTGGAGCGCATAAGTGGCATGCGCGATACGCGAGCGGTGGAAATGTCTGCTGAAGAGATAAAAGAAAAGGTGGGGCGATGGGTTGAATTGCCTGATGAATATTCATTGCTCGCTACTGTGGATAATGCAAAGAATTTATCGGTAAAGGAATCGTTTAAAGATGTGGCGGATGGTGACCGCGTGTTGATATTTCCGCAGTCGCGATTTGTGGTGGTTTATCGCGCTGGCGAGGATAGAATAATTTATTCTGGACGAGTGGATTAACGGCCGCTTTAGTAGTTTTGCCAATATTTTTTGCCACCTAGGATGTCATACGTGACAAGCTGGTATGCGGATAGTTCGGTAGTGTCGAACGGCCCCGTTTCTTCAAACCATGCTGGAGTGAGGATTGGCGTTTGTTCGCAGATGTCGTCGAGTAGGTAGTAGAGAGTTGGCTTTTGAAGCTCTAGGCGGTTGAGCATGGTATTTGTCATGCAGTTTGGAGTTGTGGTTGGGAGAGTCTTGGAGGCGTTGCTGGTTTCGGTATCGTAGTTTGTGTAGATGAAGTATGGCGTGACGCGGGATAGGTCGCGGATGTCTTTGTTTTCGCTGCCGTTGGTGAGGTCGAAGATGCCGGCAGAGTGATCGCCGAAGAAGAGCATGGCGACTTTTTTATCGGATTTATCGAGCTCTGCGATTAGCTCACCGAGGTATTCGTCGGAGTTGTGCAGCATTTGGTAGTAGATTGAGATGTCGGAGCGACGTTGCTCTTCGATGCCTTCGGCGGTTGTGGCGAATTCGGTAGTTTCGTAAATGAAATCATTGTATGGCATGTGGTTTTGCATGGTAATGAGGGTGATTAGCTGGTTGTCGTCGCTACTATCTAGGACGTCGAGTACTTGTTTGTAGGCGGAGCGATCGTTGATGTATTCTGACTTGCCCTCTTTTTCCGTGTATTTCATTTCGAGCTCGGTAATGAACTCATCGTAGCCGAGATTGTTTAGGGCGAGGTTTCGCTTGTACATGCTGCCATTGAATGGATGAATGGCGGTTGTTTTGTAGCCTTCGGACTTTAGGTACGAGGCGATAGACGTAACGTCGCCGGCTTTTGGAATGAGCGAGGTGTATGGTACCGTGTCGATCCAGTAGTTTGTGAGGCCGGTTAGAGCTTCAAACTCGATGTTTGCTGTGCCGCCGCCGTAATCAAGTGAGTACATGTTGCCGCTTGGGTATTTTTTCTGGAGCCTGTGATAGTTTGGCAGAATATCTCCACCGGTATGTGGGTAGAAGTCTTCAAAGCTGTAACCTTGGAACTGAATGGAAGGGTCGTAGAAAGACTCGTTTAGGACGATGATGATATTGACGTCTTCGTCGGCTGCATTGTTGCGTTCTTTGTTGTTGGTCTTGGCAAGTTTTTTGTAGGTGGCGTGAATTTCGGCGATTTTTTCTTCGCTGTAGCCATTTGGCTCTGCGAGCTCGAGTTTTTGGAGATTATATAGGAATCCGAGGATGAAGCCGTTATTATCGTAGTTTGTGACTTGGTTCCATGCGACAAATCGAGTATTTAGCCAAGGAATGTCTTGATAGCGCAGGCCAGCATGATTGCGGGCGAAATCCGTGAAGCTCATAAAGCATAGCCCGGAGACTACAATTAGTACTACGCGACTCGGCACGGCGAAGCGACGCCACCAGCGTTTTTGTTGACGCTCTTCTTTGAGGTGGAAGCGTTTTGTGACCCACATATTGACGATGACTGTGAGAGTAACGACGAGTAGGACGGCAATCACGAGACGAATGATGGCACCTACATCGATGAATTTTGATAGCGTGGTTGCTTCGCTGGCGAGTGCAAAATCTTCTGGGAGAAGAGGGAAGCCGCGAGCGTTAAATTTGTTGATGTGGATATAAGTAATAATGATGATGAGTGACCACATTGCGCCAACGGCAACGACGGGTCGACGAGTTAATTCGGTGATGAATACTAACATGAAGAGCATGAGAAGGGCACTGTACCAAAAAACCGGCGCGCTGTTCCAGAAGAAATTCCAGGTGTCGTCGGCGTTATTAATGAAGTAGCGGTATTCTAAAAACCACATTAGGAAGATTGCCGATATTCCGAGAAAGACGCACGAGCAAATTATGTATTTTTTGTGATTGCTAAGGGAAATTTTTGGTAGCTTCATTGAGATATTGTAGCATAATAAATTTTTCTCATGCTTGGAGTGTTTGCGGGGAGGAAATAGAATTGCGTTGCTATGAGGAGCATACTAAGAAAATTTCACATTTCACATTTGGTGGTTGTTTGGAGTGTTGCGGTGATTTTAGCGATGGTGTTGAGCGGTTTTTGGGGTGGGCTTGGGGGTGACGCTTTGAAGAGGATGGTTGGGGTGGAGGCGAAGATAAGTGGTGTTGTGATGGAGGATGCGGAGAGTGATGGGTCGGAGTTAGCGCTTAGGTTAAGTAGCGTGGAAGTCGAAGGACAAAAAGTGGATGGCATTATTTATGTTAAATTATCGACTTCGGAGAGGATTGAAAGATCAGACAGGTTGACGCTGAGTGGGAAATTATATGATGGTTTTGGAGTTTTTGCGGTTTCGATGTGGCGGCCTTATTTGGAGAAAATTGAGAAACCGAATCCACCAGACATTGCGCTTGCTGCTCGGGATTGGTTTGGTGAGCGGGTGAGGCAGTTTATTGCGGCGCCAGAGGTTGATTTGGCGCTTGGGTATTTGCTGGGGCAGAAAAAAGCATTGCCTGAGGATCTTTCAGAATTGCTTGGCGAAGTTGGGTTGACACATATTGTAGTGGCGTCTGGATATAACTTGTCTATATTGATTGGCGGGACGAGAAGAATATTTCGGAGGGTGTCGAGAGCGGCGGCGCTATTATTCGGGGCGCTACTGGTGGTGTGTTTTATGGGGGTGGTTGGGTTTAGCGCGAGTATGGTGCGAGCTGGTATTGTGACGTTGCTTGGGTTGCTTGCTTGGTATGCTGGGAGGAGATTTCATCCTGTTAAGCTGCTGCTGCTTGTGGCGGCGGTGACGTTGCTGATGAACCCGATATATATAATGGATCTCGGATGGCTTTTGTCTTTTGCTTCTTTTGCTGGGGTAATGATTGTGGCGCCGATTTTGTTGAGGTATTTTTATGGAGCTAGCAAGCCGAATTTTTTAGCGGCTGTATTTGTGGAGACGATGGCGGCGCAAATTTGTTGTTTGCCGATAGTAATGTATTTTTCTGGGAGCTTTTCTTTGGTGAGCGTATTGGCTAACGTTTTGATATTGCCGACAATTCCGTTGGTGATGGCACTAACCTTTGCAACGGGAGCGTTGGCGTTTCTGTCGCTTATCGCGGCAATTTGCGATGGAGTAGCGAATGTGGTTTTGACGTATCATATCGGCGTTGTGGAGTTTTTTGGCGCCATGAGATGGGCGATTTTTGAAATCGAGGCGAATAACCCGGCGGTTTTTCTGGCATATCTTGTGATATTTTTGGTTGTATATTACATGAAGAGGAAGACGAAATTTAGGTTGATTGACTGCAATGTGTTAGAATAATACTAACAAATAACCATAAGTAGGATAAAAAAGATGGATCAGCAAGAAAATGCAGAATTCATCAACGTGGGCATGGAACAACCGGCGGAGGTTGAGCGCCACGATGATGTAGTAATTAAAGTGGACGGCCCAAGTAATGGTAAGGGTTGGAAGATTGCGGCGATTTGTGCCATTGTGGCAGTAGTCGGCTTGTGCGCAGGATTGGTCTTCGTACTAATGCACTCGAATGACTCAAGTAAAAAAGTTGACGATGTTCAAGCGAAGCTTGATGCGAGCACCGAGGAGCTAAATAGGTTCCGAGAGGTAACTGGCGTCGACGCAGCTGCGGACTATGTTTCGAATGACGACTATTTGAATATTGATTTTACGGAGTTGTACAACTCAATTCCTAAAGAATCAGCAGATATGTCGTTGGTATTTGCGCTTGAGGGGGCTTATATGAAACAGAATGGGGATTACCAGATTGCTACGTTTGGCGTAGGCGAGGTTACTAATGGAAGTATCGGGGGCGGCTATACGGGACATTTTTATCGAGCTTTGCCTGATGGCGAATGGAAATTCTCGAATTATAGCGGACAGGCACAGCCAGTATGTAGCGATTTGACTGAGGAAGAACAGGCTGCATTTGACGGCGTGTTGGAGTGCGCAGAATAGCCAGAACATAGTAAATATGGTATGATAATTTCAGAATGATTATCAATACTGAAAGTGAAATGAAGAGCTTCGGTGAGAAAATCGCCGAAGCTCTTAGCTATCCTGTGACGATTGAGCTGATCGGAGATGTGGGAGCTGGCAAGACGACGCTGGTGAAGGGAATCGCAAAGGGGCTTGGCGTTGAAGAGGAGATTAGCTCGCCGTCGTTTACGCTCTCGAAGAGCTATGGGGTGCCTGAGAAGGGTGCGGTTTTGCATCATTATGATTTCTATCGACTGGGGGATCCTGGGATTATGTCGGAAGAATTGTTGGAGAACGTAAATGATGATAAGGCTATTACGATAGTGGAATGGGGTGAGAGTGTGGAGGGGGTTTTGCCGAAAGACCGCATGAAGGTATACGTAAGATACCGCGACGATGGCTCGAGAGAGGTTGAGGTGGTGAGATGAAGTTGTATTTGGATACGTCGACGCCGGTAACGATTTTGAGGCTTGATGATGAAGAGTATCAATGGGAGTCGAAGCGAGACTTGGCGAAGCATTTATTGAAATTCATTGCCGATAAGTTGGATGAGAATGATATATCTTGGAAGGATATTACGGAAATCCACTTTTTTTCTGGCCCTGGTAGTTTTACTGGGCTCAGGATTGGTGCTGTAGTAGTTAATACTTTGGCGGACCAATTAAGTGTTCCGCTATATGATCATAAGGGGAAAAGACAAGAAATTATCTTGCCAGAATATGGGAAACCGGCGAATACTACGGCGCCAAAAAACTAGACCAAATATTGCTTTATTGCTACAATATGAATTGGAAAGCTAATTTTGATTATTATTTGTTAACCCGCCGTTAACGAGAAAACTAACGGCAAACAAAAGAAAGAGGAACTATGGAAATAGTGTTTACGGTGATAGCCGCGCTTGTTGGTATTAGCGCTGGTGCCGGTGGCGTTTTTGCGTACAACAAACAGAAAGAGAACGGGGGTAAGAACAAGGCTGATGACTTGATTCGCAAGGCGAAGCACGAGGCGTCGGATATTGTTTTGGCTGCGAAAAAAGAAGCAGCAGACGCAGTCGAAAAAACTAAAATCGACGAAAACGAACGTCGAAAAGAGTGGAAGAAGACTGAGAATCGACTTGTTGAGCGTGAGACTACGCTTGATGGGAAGCTTGACCAGCTCGATAAGAAATCGGAAAACTTGCGCAAACAAGAGTCGCAGATTGAAGATTTGAAAAATGAAATTAGAACGATTCGTACGCAGGCGCAGGAAAAACTAGAGAAGATTGCTGGACTGTCAAAGAACGACGCTAAAGATAAATTGATGGCGATGACTGAGCGAGACATTAAGGCCGACTTGGTTAACCTGGTAGTCAAAGAGCAGAAAGCGATGGGTGATCAGGTTGACGAAACCGCAGAATCGATTTTGCTTACTGCGATGGAAAGAATGTCGAGCGAGGTTACCGCTGATCGCACGATTACGGCACTTAAGCTGCCAGATGATGACATGAAGGGGCGAATTATTGGTAAGGAAGGTCGAAATATTCAGGCTTTGCAGCGAGCTACCGGCGTAGACGTGATGGTGGATGATACTCCTGGTATGGTCGTGCTTTCGAGCTTTGACCCAATTCGCCGTCAGGTTGCGCGCTATGCGATGGAGCGTTTGATGAAAGATGGACGAATTAATCCATCGTCGATTGAAGAAGCGGTTGCAAAAGCAGAGAAAGAAATTGAAAAGGAAGTTGTACGTGCTGGTGAGGACGCGGCGCGCGAGGTTGGCGTAGTTGGTATTCCACGCGAGATGTTGCATTTGCTTGGTGAACTGAAGTTTCGTACTAGCTATGGTCAGAATGTGTTGTTGCACTCTATTGAGATGGCGCATATTGCAGGTGTGATTGCCGAAGAGATTGGTGCGGACAAGCGTGTGGCGAAAACTGCAACTTTGCTCCATGACATTGGCAAGGCGGTGACTCACAAGATTGAGGGTAAGCATGCTGAGATTGGCGCGGAGCTTGCGAAAAAATATGGCATGAGTGATGATATCGTGCATGCTATGGCGGCACATCATAATGATATTGAGCCTACAACTGCGGAAGCGATTATTGTGAAGATTGTCGATGCGATTTCGGCAGCTCGTCCTGGCGCGCGTAACGTGTCGGCAGAGAACTTTGCAGAGAGAATGCGCGATCTAGAAAATATTGCGACTGGCTTCCCTGGAATTGACAAGGCATATGCGATTTCTGCAGGTAGAGAGATTCGCGTTGTAGTTGAGCCGAAGCAAATCGATGATCTGTCTGCGCTTAAATTGGCACGAGATATTGCTAATAAAATTGAAGCTACGATGCAGTACCCTGGCGTAATCAAAGTGAACGTCATTCGTGAAACCCGCGCAGTAGAGTATGCAAAATAATAAGTTCATTGCGAAGCTAGCGAAGTATTCAGGGCTGGTCGCTCTATGTATCTATGTGATTACTTGTGTCTTGATCGTTGTAGTAAACTATCAAGACCCAAGCTACACGATATCGAGGCATATTGGGATATCGCCAGTATCGATAATCATATTTGCGATTGCGGACACGATAGCGACTGCGCTACTAGCATTAAATCTTTTTTACCATAGTCGAAAGAGATGGGATCTTGGAAAAGTATTTGTGGCGTATGCTGCGATTACTGCTGCGTGTCTAGCGATTATCGGATGGTTCCCGCATGTTGATGGTGGGTCTCCTGTTATCACGATTATTCATCGAGTATCAGCATGGTTCGTAATATTTCTGACGCCAGTATTCGCATTTGTATTTTTGCGAAAAACTAAGGGAAAGACGGGAAAGCTATTCCGAACGCTCCTGACTGTATTTATAGTTGAGGCGATTGCATTTGCGCTGATTGCTGTGTTTGTTCCAGATTTCTTCTTTTCTACTTCGCTATATTCAGAATCATTGTATCTGGTTAGCTTGGTTGCGATTACGCAGGTGTTGGCATTCGCGCCGACGTCAACGGGTAATAATTCTAAATAGAATATGTTAGAATATCGTAATGTCGATATTCAAGAAAAGACTATCAAAGAAGACGAAGATTCAGCTGGCTGCTGTTGCCGTTGTTGTTGTGCTGATTATTGCTTATATCGCATGGGATATTATATATGGTGGCCCAATTTCGTATATATTGACGAATAAGGATGAGGTGGTTGCATTCGTGGAGTCGCGTGGGTTTTTGGGGCCGTTGGCATTTGTAATATTGCAGACGCTTCAGACTGTCATTGCTCCGATACCAGGAAACGTAACGGGAGCAGTTGGCGGCTTCTTGTTTGGGTGGTGGGGAATTCTATGGACGATGATAGGGTCGGCGATAGGGTTTTACGTGATATTTTTGATAGCGAGGAAGTTTGGGCGACGCTTGGTGGAGAAAATTATTAAGAAAGAGTCGCTCGATAAGTTTGATTATTTGGCGAACCAAACTGGATCGCTGGTGTTCTTTCTGGTGTTTTTGATTCCGGGTTTGCCGGACGATATTATCGGCTATATCGCGGGGCTTACGAGTATTCCAATAAAGCAGCTGATGGTGATGGTGATTATTGGACGAATTCCAGCGACTGTTGCTACAAATATGCTTGGAGCAGGAATTGGTGAGGCGGATATACGGCCAGTATTGGTGCTGGCAGTTTTGTCGGCGATTGTGCTGATTGCGCTTTTCATGAAACGAAAAGCTATCATGGATTGGATGAATAGCTTGGGCAAGAATAATAAAAAAGGTAAGAAGGACAAGTAGCGACACGCATGGCTCCGGCGTGGTATCATATATTTATATATGGCAGCGGAGAAAGAAAAGAAAATCAATAAGGGGAAATTGATTCGTGAATTATTGATATTAGGCGGTATAGCGATTGTGATTTTTTTGATTGGATTTTTGCCTTGGCTGGCAGAACAGCCAATACCTGGATATGACCAGTACGCAAAATATCAAACGCTATTTGAGACTGTTCAGGCATATGATTACTCGAATGGTAGGAATACTGAGCTGGAGTCTAAGCTAGATGCGGCGACTTCAACTATGGGTGATGGGCCGATAGACTACTATTTTGATTTGAAGGCGAAGCTTTATTACTATAATCAGGTTGGTTTATATACGTATTCAAATCAGGTGGCCGATGAGGCGATGCGATATGTGCCTACGGAAGACGAAAAGATGTTTGTATATAGCGTATATATTGAAAATTATCGTGCGCTTGGAGATGAGGAAAAGGTCTTGGAATATGAGTCGTACTACGATCGTATAGTCGAGGCCATGCAATAATGATGGGTTGGCTAAAGAAGAACCGGTTTGCGATTGTCGTAACTGTTCTATATTTTGTGGTTAGTATTATTTTGATCTTAAACCACGAGCCGTGGACTGACGAGGCGAACCCATACTTGGTTGCAAAACATATGAATTTTTCTAATTTCTTTGAAATTATTAGCGGGGAGCCACACCCGATATTGTGGACTTTGATTTTGATGCCGTTAGCAAAATTGGGGGTGCCATTAATTGCGTCGCATATTATCTCGCTAGTAGTTATGGCGCTTGCCGTGTGGCTATTGATGAAGTATGCGCCATTTCCGAAGTTTGCTAAAGTTGCGATCGTGCTTAGCGCTGCATTGTTTTATTTTAACCCTGTTATTACGAGAGATTATTGCTTGGTGCCGCTCGCGGCGATTTTGGTTTGTATTGCGTATAAGCGGCGCTTTGAGTATCCGATAAGATATTCACTTGCGATAGCGTTTTTGTTGCAGACGCATTTTTTGGCGACTGGGCTGGCGGCGATATTGTATCTAGTATTTTTCGGAGAGTGTATTGCGCGACGGGTCAATTCGTGGCGAGTGGGCGCATCGATGTTGATTGTGGGTAGTTCGGTTGCGCTTTGTGTTTTGTGTGCGGTTGGATCATTGATGGGGCAGGTGATAATTCAGGAGACCATGCAATGTTGCGGTGGTGAGGCTGCTGGGCCGAGCTTGCTTGACTACTTCTCGTCAATTGACGCATCGGTTTTTGGAATGGCGGTGCCGATTATAGAAGTGTCGCTTGCGCTGATATTATTTTATCTATTACTGAGGCAGAGAAGACAGTTTGCGTATCTGCTTGTTGCGGTTTTGGCAAACATGTTCGTATTGACGTTTGTATATGGCGCGCACGGCAACTCTCAGAAAGATGCCATAAACTTAGTATTTATTCTGGTGGCATTTTGGACGATATATTACGATAAGCCAAAAGACATATTTAAGCCGTTGCAGAAAAAGATAAAATCGATGGCGACGATGCAAATTTTGCGAAAAAGAGTTCCAATATCTCTTGTGATATTTGTGTTTCCATTTGTGATGTCGATACCGAATACAATGATGGCGTCGGCGTATGACTTGACGCAAGATTTTTCGGGCAGTCTGGTATTGGCGGATTATATCAATGAGAATTTACCTGCCGGTAGTGTGATTGTGGTGCCGTCGTATAGCGTACTGTCTTCATTGACGGCGGTCGCTACGGAGCTTACGGATGGCAGGATATTGTGGGATGCGCTAAACGAGGAGCCACTTAGCTATATCGACTACACTTTGCCAACGCATATGGACATAATTTACGTGCCGACGGATAAGATTAAGAGTGTTGTTGAGGAGAACTTCGATAGCACAGAGTTGGTGTACTATTTTGGCTTTGATGGGGCTCCAGAAGGCTGGGAGGAACTTCAGGCTTTTCCGTACGTGAGCGGGAAATACTTTAACGCGGGAATTACCAATTCGATTTTATATAAAGTTAAGTAATGCAATAAGTGTAAATAAAAATCAATATACACTTTAGGCTTATGCTTGTGTATAATTAGGGGTATGAAGTTCGGATGGGACGGTACACGGCGAAGGGGTTTTACGATTATTGAGGTAATGCTGTTTTTGGCAATATCGGGCTTTCTCTTGGTTGGAATTTTGGCTGGCACGGGGGCGGGTATTGCTCGTCAACGCTATACAGATTCCGTACAGCACGTTGCGCAGATCTTGCGTGAGCAGTATTCGGCGGTGATAAATACGCAAATTCCTGAGCGTGATTCTGGGACGGGCGGCGCTTGCTATAGCCCTTCGCCAGATGATCTGTTGAATGGCGGTAAGATTACTAGCGATGCGCTAAATGCGTACTATGATGGCGATGGGAATTTGAGAGAGGGAAATGGCGGCAGGGGTAGGACGTCATGTTTAGTTTATGGTGTTGCGATTACGATTGGCCTTGGCACGAATGACGATAAGAGTGGTGGAAACATTATTCAGACCTCTTCGCTCGTTGGTAAAGATATTGATGCTCTAGCAAAAGAAGACGCGACTATTGATTTGGACGCAATGACGGATATTGAGATTTTGAAGAAAGCGGGCGTAAATAATCTAAATGTATTTTATGACGTAAGCGGTACTGGTGGAGTTGTAAAAAACTGGCAATGTTATGTGCGAACTTCCGAGAGCAGCTTGCGATATAACTTACAGTGGGGTGCAAGAACTGAGACGATTACGAAAGACGACGTTCTTGAGGCTACGATTATAATTTTTCGATCGCCTAAAGATGGTGCCGTACGAACTTATGTAATGGATGAGGTGATTAAGTATCAAGGGAAAGTTCTTGATTATGCCGAGATTAATGGTAAGAACGATGGAAGAGGCTATGGTCTGCAATCGGAAAATAGCGGCGACTGTGGCGGCACGATTGGTTCTGGTGGCGGATATCAGTTGCTAAAGGATGCTGGTATTAACGGCTACTTGGATAAGTTTACTCAGACGGACTTGAATATTTGTGTTGGTTCTGAGGATTTGTTTGCATTTGCTGGTCGAAGGCGAATGATTACGTTGACGAGAGATGGACATAGTTCTGGCGCAGTAGAGTTAATCGATGCAGAAGATTTAACGAGGAACATATGCGAAGAGTAGGACAAAAACGAGGCGACACTCTAATTGAGGTGATGTTTTCGATCACGATCTTTGCGTTGATTGCCGTGATTACTGTTAACCTTATGAACGGCGGCGTATATACGGCGCAAAAATCACTCGAGGTTACGATGGCTCGAAACGAGATTGATGCGCAAGCGGAAGCTTTGAGATTCATCCAGAATAGCTATTTGTCGGAGAAGGCTGCGACATCTGGGAGTAAGCAGTTTTCGTCACTTTGGAAAAAATTGACTGATAGCGATCAGAAGATTGCACAAATGCCTAATGTGTCTTCGGCGGAAGATTTCAATATTAATAATCTAAACTCATGCGCCGATGCTTATGGGGCTTCTGGGCAAGTGCTAAAATATAATTCCTTTGTTTTGAATACGAGGCTAATCCAGCCTGAGTATAGTTCGCAAGTAGATGGGGCGGGGATGAGCTATTCTGAGCTTTTGGATAAGATGGTGGTTGGGGCGAAAAATAATGCTGGAAAATTGAATGAGGCAAATCTTTATCCTCGAGTATTGTTTAGCGCTTGGAGAAATTCGGGCGATACGAACGATGCGAGCTTGCTCGAAACTTCTGATTATCGCGAGATTGCATCTGCTGAAGGCGTATGGGTGGTATCCGTTCGTGGCGGGACTGATGCCGATAAAGCAGATTTGGAGCCAGAGTATTATGATTTCTACGTTAGAACGTGCTGGCATTCGATCGGTAGAAGTGCGCCTTCGACGATTGGAAGTATCATAAGGCTTTATAATCCGGAGGTAGTAGACTAATGATAAGGAAACCAAAAAAGGGATTTACGATAATCGAGTTGATGCTCGCGATGTTGTTTTTGAGCATGCTACTTGTGACGATCGCGCTTTTGATTGTACAGATTACGGGGATTTATCAGAAAGGCTTGTCGCTTAGGGCGGTGAGTTCTTCTGGCAAGCAGTTGATTGATGAATTTACGCGCGTGGTTGGCGGTTCGCCGCTTGGCCAATCTATCATGCCGGCATCGAGTAGTAAATCAGATATCGATAAAGCAGTTCAGCAGTACTATGTGAGCAACCCAATTGGTGGAACTTTGCAGCATAGTGGCACATTCTGTACGGGATCTTACTCGTATATTTGGAATACTTGGTACAGCATGGTTGATGGTCAGGGGCAGAAGCTTAGCGTGAACGGCAAGGAGTATAGGCTTGCAAGAATAATGGACGCGACGAGAGACGTCTGCGCGCAGGCGAACGGAACGAAAAGTGGATTAAACAATGTTCGACAGGTCAATATTAGAGTCGCTGATGCTGAGCCGATTGAGCTCTTGAATTCTGATGAGTCGGATTTGATTCTATATAACTTTACGGTATTCCCAGCAACTCAACAGACGCTCACGGGACAATCTTTCTATTCTGCTACGTTTATTCTTGCTACAATTAGAGGGGGCGTAGACATTCAGACGAGCGGCGATTTTTGCGAAGTTGATGATTCTGAGACTTTAGGGTTATCATCGGATTTCAATTACTGCGCAGTGAATAAATTTAATTTTGCCATGCGCGCCACCGGTTATGCGGAGGGTGAAGACATGTATGGAGAAACGGGAGATAAGCTATGAGAAAGCAAACTAAGCAAGGAGCAGCGTCTATCTTTGTTGTAATTTTTACAACATTACTACTCGGCGTTATCACATTGAGTTTCGTGAGGATTATGATTTCGGAAGCTGAACAGACAACGAACTACGATCTTTCGCAGTCCGCGTATGATTCGGCGTTGGCTGGAATCGAAGACGCGAAGGTTGCGCTTCTTAAGTATCACGAATGTTTGAACCAAGGTGCGACATCGACGACCGGTTCGGCTAGCTGTCAAGAGGCGATTCGAGCGATCACCGCTGAGAATTCAAAAGAGAATTGCGATATTATTAGCGAAATGTTGTCGCGCCCGCACGTGAAAGATCAAGAGACGATTATCCAGTCGGAAGATTATCTGGCTGCTGACGGTGAATCTACGAACACTATGGAGCAGGCATATACTTGTGTGAAGATTGCTGAGAATACCGACGATTATTTGGGTAGGCTGAACCAGAATTATCGAACAAAAATTATTCCAGTACGTGTGAGCCCATCGAATTTGTCCAGTTTGAACAGGATTAAGCTTGAATGGTATAACGCAGAAGATCAGATTTTGGCAGGGTCTAATTATGCTGGTACCGGTAGCGGTTCGTTTACGACAAACAAGATTGGATACGGCACGAGCTATACTAGCACGAATATTTTCGGAAAAACATCTTCGGCTCCACCAACGGTTCAAATGCAGTTGATCCAGACGGATGCGGTATTTAACTTGGCGCAATTTAGCACGAACTCAGGAAGCAATACTAACCAAGGTACATTGACGCTGCGTCCAAGTAGCCGAGGTACGAATATTATTGGTAACTCGACAACTACGGGCTTGGCTTCATCGGCGGATAAATCGATAAACAACCCAATTGATATTAGCTGTAACAACTCGAATACATATTCGTGTACTGCGGACATTGTTGTGCCAACTCCTATTCAGAGTAGCGGCGACACAAGTAATAGTGTACGTGATGAGGCTACGATGTTTATTCGTTTGGTGTTGCCATATGCTGCGCCAGAGACGTCATTTAGCGTGAAGCTATATAGTTGCCCTAACGATACTGCAAATACGAAAGATTGTTCTCAGATAGAATTCGTTGGTGTGCAGGCGAAGGTAGATTCGACTGGGCGCGCAAACGATTTGTTCCGACGTGTTGAGTCGCGAGTTGAGCTAGTTGATACGTATTTCCCTTATCCAGAATTTACGACTGATTTGAATGGTGGCGATGATGATAGTATTTGGAAGAACTATTGGATTACCAGAAACTGTTGGACAACCGGCGGTACAAACAAAGGTACATACTGCGACAACTCGGGCGTGGCAAAAGCTAACTAGCGTAAGCTAATGGCGGTTAACGAAGTATTTAAAGAAGAAGTCGGAATACATTTTCATGGTGAAAAAACCAGCTTTAGAGTTTGGGCGCCGAATGCAAAATCCGTAAGTATATCGGGGGACTTCAATGACTGGGCGGAAATTCCACTTGAAAGTGAGAATGATGGGTATTGGCATGCTGAACTTGAAGACTTGGAGCCTGGGGCGAAGTACAAATATATTATATATACGGCTAGTGGCGAGAAGTTATTTAGGAACGACCCTCGGGGTCTACAAATTACGGACTCGAGCGATGGCACTTCGATTGTGCCCGATATGCAATTTGACTGGGAAAAAGATAGTTATGTGTTACCGGAAAAAGAGAAAATTGTAATATATGAGATGCATATCGGTACGTTTAATCGGATTGACCGAGCGACTACTGGAACTTTTTTTGAAGCGATAGAGAAATTGGATTATCTGCAGAATTTGGGGATCAACGTGGTTGAGCTGCTGCCGGTTACGAGTATGGCGCAGGGATACGGATGGGGGTATGCGCCAAATTATATATATTCGGTTGAGGGAAGCTATGGCGGAAGGCGCGGCTTGATGGAGTTTGTGAAGGCGTGCCATAAAAGAGGAACCGGTGTGATCTTAGATACAGTATATAATCACTTCGATGGAGATTATTTGTGGCAATTTGATGGTTGGAGCGAGAATAATGGGGGCGGAATATATTTTTATAATGATGAGAGGGGCGTAACGCCATGGGGCGCTAGGCCGGACTATGGTCGGCCAGAAGTGCGGCAGTATGTGCTAGATAACATCAAGATGTGGCTAACGGATTTTCATGTTGACGGGATAAGAATGGACTCAACGATATATATGCGTAATATGATGGGCTATAACAATGACCCTGCGCATGATATTGCGGATGGGTGGAGGTTAATGCAGGGCGTGAACGAATTGACGCATAGTATTGATTCGGGTGCGCTTACGATTGCGGAAGATTGTTCGGCTAATGATTACATTACAAAACAGGAAGGTGATGGTGGTGCAGGATTCGACGCGCAATGGGAATTGTCATTGCCGCACTCGCTACGAGACGTGTTGGAGGGGAAACCTTGGGGGATAGACGATTTGTGCTACAGCTTGTTTAGCAGGTTTAATTCTGACTACATGCAGAAAGTTTGTTTTGCAGATTCACATGACTCTGCGGCGAATGGCGGCGAGAGGATTCTCGAACAGACGCATTTTGGAAAAGAGAATGACGCGGATGCACGGAGGATTTCTATATTAGTATCGGCGGTGGCGTTAACTGCGCCAGGGATGCCGATGATTTTGGGTGGTCAGGAGTTTATGCAGGGCGGAACATTTAATGAGTGGAAAATGCTTGAATGGGAAAACGTTGAGCGCTTCGCTGGAGTTGTGCAGGCGCATAGTGATTTGGTTGACCTTAGGACAAACGTGGCGGGCGGTACTGGTGGTTTGATGGGCGGGGAGATTGAAGTGTTCCATAAGAATTATGATAATCGCGTGCTGGGATATCGAAGATTCAGTCAGAGCGGAGAAGACGTTCTGGTGTTGATAAATTTTTCGGATGAGAACTTTGATAGTTATGACGTGCAGTTACCGATAGAAGGGGATTGGAAAGTGCGATTTAATAGTAGCGCTAAGAAATATAGTGAGGATTTTGCGGAGGCGAAGATTAATGATCTTGTGACTGGGAATGACAAGATGGTGAATATTGAGCTACGTGAACGAATGGTACTGATTTTGTCTCGATGAGTTAGCGTCGAGCGCGAAGAGCATTGAGAATTGACAGTACGTCCATGCCCTCTTGGATAAGTGCGCCGACGATGACTGGGATGAAGCCGAAGCTGGCGAAGACCATGAGGATAATACATAGGATCATTCCGCCGATGACGGATTCTTTGGCGACTTTGGTAGTACGTTTGGCGATGCTGATGGTGAGAGGGATTTTGCGAAGGTTGTCTGCCATGATAACTACGCCGGCGGCATCGCTGGCGGCAGTTGAGCCGTAAGCGGCAAGCGCCATGCTGACGTCAGCGGCGGCGAGCACGGGCGCATCATTGATGCCATCTCCTACAAAAGCATTGGGCTTTTGGGGTTTGCCAACGATTTCGACTTTGTCTGCGGGGAGACACTCGGCGTAATATTCTGAGATGCCGATTGACTTGGCGGCCTTGTCGGCATTTTCTTTGGTGTCGCCAGTAACGATAATGATGTGCTCAAGACCAAGCTTCTTAAGGCGGTTTACGACGGATTTTGCTTCGCGGCGCATGGTATCGGTGAAGGTAATTTGGCCGACGATTTTTTGGTCAACGCTGAGAAAGACTGATGAGCGTGAGCGATTCTTTATGTGGCCGAACGGAATGCGGTGTTTTGCCATGTGGCTCGTGCTGCCAATAATGATGGTTTTGCCGTCGTGTTTTGCGTCGACACCCATTCCAGTATGTTCGGTGACATTTGCGAGATGTTCGAGCTTGATGTTTTTCTTGCTGGCGTGGCTAACGATGGAGCGAGCAAGAACGTGGGATGATGTTTGTTCGGCGCTTGCGATGGTCTTGAGAATTTTGTTTGGGGTGTAATTATCGTCGAACGAGATAACAGAATCAACAGAAACGTCACCGCGGGAAAGTGTGCCGGTTTTGTCGAAAGCAATCGATTTTAGTTGAGCAAGTTTTTCGAGTGACGAGCCGGACTTGATGATAACGCCCGCTGCGCTGGCTTTGCTCATGCCAGAAATGAAAGCGATGGGTGCGGCGAGAATGAGGGGGCAGGGCGATGCGACAACGAGTACTTCGGCGAAGCGCATAAAATCACCAGTAATTGCCCATGCGGTACCAGCAATGATGTAAGCGAGAATTGTAAATGGAACGGCATAGCGATCGGCAAGTCGAACAAAGTGCGAAGGCTTGGACTCGATGTCTTTGACCATCTGGATAATTTTGCTGTACTGGCTGTCTTCATAAAGCGTGATGGCTTTGATGGAAAATGAATTGCCTTGGTTGACGGACCCACTGAGGATAGTTTCGCCTTTTTTGTAGTTGAAGGGAGTGGATTCGCCGGTGAGACTGGAAGTATCGAGTGTGGCGTTGTCGGAAATTAGCTTGCCGTCGATAGGTACGATCTCGCCGGTTTTGATGATGATGGTTTCGCCGATGGAGACTTTTTTGATGGGGATGTCTTCGATGGTGCCGGATTTGATTTCGACGTGGGCGAAAGTTGGGGCGCGGTTGATGAGTTTGGTAAGTTCGCGCTTGGCGCGATTGTTGGCGTATCTTTCGAGTGCTTCGCCGCCCGTGAGCATGATTATGATGATGAGGGAGGCGAGGTATTCGCCGACCAGAATCGTTGAAATGATGGCGGTAAGCGCAAGAATGTCTACGCCGTAGTGACCGGAGCGGAGGGTTTTTATCATGTCGATGATGATAAGGATAGAAATGATGGCGCCGAAAATGATAACGAGGGTGTGAGCCTCGGATTCGAGTTGCCAGAGATAATTCAGGAGAAGAAAGGCGATAGTGAAAATAATGGAACAAATGAATCGGTAGTATTTTCTTAGCATAAACTTATTATATCTTGTTGCGGTGAATGAGGGTAGTATATTGACTTTTTAAGGTATGTGTGGTGTAATTGAGAGATAAGGGGGATTTTTTTATATGCACATTAGAAAAAAGGAAGCTGAGAGGAATGAGAACGCTGATTTGTGCGGGAGATGTGGAGGGCAATGCTGCAAGGCAACGCCGTGTACGTATTTCCCAAGTGATTTTGGCGAGATATTGACGATGGATGCACTGCTTGAAAGAATTCATGCTGGGAAGGCGACTCTTCTGAGAGTTGAAGGGTGCCAGAGTAGGGTGATGACTTCGAGAACGCGAGATCACGATGGGCTGGATGTTATTAGCCGAGAAGAATGGGTCTTGAATGGTAGAAAAATACCATATCTGCGCGAGTGTGCACTGCTTACTCCGACTGGATGTAGTCTGAGTTTGGCGGAGAGACCATCGGCGGGAGCAATGTATGTGCCGCGATTTATTTGTGGTGTCAGGAGTTGTTATATGCCGCGCGTTAGCGTGAGAGAATCGTGGGATCCTTATCAGCCGCTGCTGATGCAGCTGGAATTTCAGTTGCTCTTGGAGCGACAAACAAGCTCGGGTCGATTTTGACCCGAGCTCTTTTTTCTTGTGGTGAATTTTTGTTGGCGATGCGACTAATCCACAGGCGTTGCCGTGGAATCAATCGGAGTAATGACGGACTCTTGCTCGGTCATGGTCGTAGCATGGAAGGCCTGCAAATGCCCTGCTTTCGTGTATGTTCATGTCGCCACATGTGGGCATTTGATGCCCGCTTGTACCGGTTGAGAAAACCCAATCTGCTGAGCTATTCACTCTATAAAAGTAGGCGAGAAATCCACCCATTCCTTCGGTTGCGTCAGCGCCCAGGTATTCATACGGTGTAGTTTTACTTTTATAAACTTTGATATTTTCAAAGATTAAGTTCTGACTGCCAAGCTGTTTCTCGAAAATTGACGTCAATTGATCGCCTGTCGGTTTTGCGGCATTGTGGATGTCGCTTCCTGTTGGGGTGTTTTCATTTTCGCAGTTATTTGACGATTCGTCGGTTTCGCTTATGGGATCTTGCGATGAATTCGTTTCGTTTGAGCGGATAAGCAAGAAGATAGTGGCGCCCAATAATACGACCGTGAGGACCATAAAGATTATTGCGGTAATCTTCCAAGCAGAGAAAGGCTTCGTGTTGTTAGCCGAGGCGTTCTGTTGCCTGTGGGGTAGTTGCTGATCAATATCTGAATGCATATTAATTCCTTGTATATAATGCTTATGATTATAGTTCATTTTAAGATATATACAATCTGGATGGAACAACAAAAAAGTAACCCGTTGGATTGGACGATTCCAATTACCATGTTTGGATTACTTTACTTACATCATATTGGTCGGGGACAATTTCGCAGGTTTTAACGGAATATAAAAAGTATGACCCTACTGGGCGAGAACCCAACGTCGATATTATCGCATAGGGATTACGTCTTAAGAACCTCAGACCATCATTATTCTATGGAGGGTCAGCAAGCGGTAGGATAGATTAATAAAAATCTTCCCAAAACAACCGTTTTATCCGTTTTATCCGTTTTTACCGTTAGAAAACCATCTAATAATCTCGCACTATAGTTAAAGGCATCATAAACAACACCGAAAAAAGCAAAAAATAGTCCGCACTATGCTAAACGAAACGGACAGCCAAAAGTCTACACGACTAAGCTAAACGGGATAAAAACTCCAGCCTCCGAACAAACTTGGTTAGGCTGTTTCGTGGGATCGCTTCTAAACGCCGCAATTACCGATCGCAACGTAAACACCGCCAAACTACTGTTCGCTTACTACGAAGAGGGCAAACCCAGCATACCCCCGCAAGATATTCATCTTTTATAATGAAAGACTCCATTTATCTTACCTAACTTTTAGGGTATAATTATACCTTAAAGGAGGAGAATGTCAGACGATGTTAAGGAGGCAAATCGAGACATCGAAGAGCGGAACAAAAACTGGTACGAGATTATAGGCAAGACGCTAGAAACTTTAAAAGACCCAAAAGAAAGATTTGACGAAGCGACCACTTCTGGCGAGAAACGCAGCATCCTGCAGTCCATTGGCCCCGTTGCGACTCTCGTTGAGGTTGCTAGTGAAGATGAAGACACAAAAAGGTTTTAACCAAGAAAATAATAGAGGTAGAACCGTTCCCGTGGCTCGAAAAATTGATAAAATCCCAAAAAAAATTGTGCAAGAATTGAGTAAGGTCTTAACGGCTCCCCAACAGATTAAAAACGACCCAAAAAGGGCCTTAAAACTTGAATGGTCGGGGTTGAGAGACTCGAACTCTCGACCTCACGCTCCCAAAGCGCGCGCGCTACCAACTGCGCCAAACCCCGAATAGATAATATTATACTAAAGTGTAATATCACGCATTCTCTGAAAACCTCAAGTGAACTTGGGTTTTCTCTCGAATGTTTATATTATACCACATGTGATAATATAGAACTATGCAAAAATTCTTTTTAAAACATAAACGCCTGATATGTGTGCTTGCACCAGCACTTATCGGCGCGCTATATATTATATTATGTGCCGTAAACCTCCAGCAGTCGATTTGGTTTGACGAGTCTTATGGTGCGTACCTGACAAGGTTTGGTTTTGATGATATTTGGAATATGACGGCTGTGGATGTGCACCCGCCACTTTACTATTTCTTGCTGAAGATCTGGGCAGGGATTTTTGGATTTACTGATTTTGGCATGCGCTTTATGTCGGTATTCTTTGGTGCGATTGCAATTTTGTTTGCGTGGCTGTGGTTGAAACGAAAGTATGGCTTTAAGCCAGCGATTTTTGCAGCGCTTCTCATGGCGCTTTCGCCAATGCTAGTTCGCTATGGTCAGGAGATGAGGATGTATGCTTTGGCGGCGGCGATAATTTTTGCGGCGACATACGTTTTGCAGCTCGCGATGGATACGAAGAAGCGACGCTTCTGGGTGATTTATGGCGTATTAATTTCGCTGGGTATGTGGACGCATTATTTCGTTGCGTTGGTATGGTTGGCACACTTGGCGTATTTGATCTGGACGTATCGTAAAAAGGTTTTTCAGAAGAATATTATTATTGCCTATGTGGTGGCGGTGATATTGTATTTGCCGTGGATGCCGTCATTTATTGCGCAGTCGTCGACAGTGCAGAGGGGCTTTTGGATTCCTGAGGCGAGCGTGAGTTCGGTGACGGATTACTTTACGAATTCGTTTATATATTTGGATAGCAGTGAGATTACTGGTTGGCTGCTGATGTTGACGTTGGTTGTGGTGGTGATTTTTACGATTGTGACGGTGCGCGCCAAGAAGCAACTGACGCTGTTAAACTTCATGGCGTTCTTGCCGCCAATTCTATTGATACTGCTTTCGATTCCGCCATTCAAACCAATGTTTGTGGATAGATACATTGTATACTCAAGTGTTTCGATGTCTTTGATTGCTGGTGTTGGCGTGATGTTGCTAAGTGGGGAAAAGCGCAAGAAGACGAAGAAGAAAACTTTGATGCGATTCGCGCCTGTCGTATTTGCATTGGTATTTTTGGGAACGTCGGTAGTAGGTATATATAATGTGTATTCACTGGGGAACTACAATAAGATGACGGACGGAAAGTCTGACGCGAAGGCGCTATTTGAGGCGGTATCGGCAGCTTCGGCTGTTGGTGAGCCAATTATTACGCAGACTGAGTGGCTGTATTATGATTTGTCGTTCTATGGTAATGATGAGCACCCAGTTTATTTCTTGGACGAAACAACGAGCTACGAGTGGGGTTCGCATGAGCCACTAAAGACTCAGGACTATGGAAAAATTATTGATCTCGACGCGTTTTTGGAAGAGCACGATAGGGTTTGGTATGTGGGAGATTTGCCAAAAACTGGAAGCATTGAGTTTGTGCGTGAAGAGTGGCAAGCGGTGACGGAGCTGGTGTTGCCGGTGAACGAAAACCAGTCTGACTATCAGGCACTCGAATTCCAAAATCCGAAAATTATGGTACAATAATACCGGATCGGGGCGTGGCGCAGTTGGTAGCGCGCGCGGTTCGGGACTGCGAGGTCGCCTGTTCAAATCAGGTCGCCCCGACCAGTTATTATGTTTAGGGAAGACCGCGAGCGCGCTCGTGGTTTTTTCATGTTATGATTGGGTGATATGGGAAAGATTGATTTTAGAAAGAGCGATAAAGAGCTGTATTCTCCGAGTACTAGCCCGAGCGTAATTGGCGTGCCAAAGATGAATTTTGTTGCGGTGCGTGGTAGGGGAAATCCAAACGAGGAGGGTGGCGAATATCAAAATGCGATGGCGCTTTTGTATGGGATTTGTTTTACGATCAAGATGAGCAAAATGAGTGGCGACACGCCGCAGGGATATGAGGATTTTGTAGTGGGGGCGTTGGAGGGACTTTGGGATATTGATTTGTCGGAGATTTCTGATTTTGGCGTGGCTGATAAAAGTAAGTTTGAGTGGATCTCGATGATTCGTTTGCCGGAGTTTGTGACGGAGGAAGTTTTTGAGTGGGCTAAAGATAAACTGAAACTCAAAAAACCAGAGCTTGATTTGTCTGCAGCTTTCTATTTGACTTATGCGGAGGGGCTATGTGTGCAGGTGATGCATATTGGTCCTTATGATGATGAGCCGAAGACGATTGCAGCGATGCAAGAGTTCGTGCGTGATGCGGGGTATGTGGAGGATTACGATAAGAAGAAATATCGATACCATCACGAAATATATTTGGGTGATTCGCGAAAAGCAAAACCGGAGAATCTGAAGACAGTTATTCGACATCCAATCAAGAAACCATGATACAATTGTAAAGTTAGATTTAGGAGGAAAAGTGGCAGAAACTAAGAATTCAAAGGGTCAACCAAAAAAGGGCATCGGAAATAGTATTAGAATGGTGGCGTTTTGGCTGCTTGTTGTGCTTTTGGGCGTGACGGCGCTTGCGAGTTTTTCAACGCCAGCCGCGGACGTGACTGAAGAGAAAGATTTGACGGAAATCTTGACGTTGGCAAAAGACGAAAAACTGGACGAGATTATCGTGCGCGGAAACGAGCTGATAGTGACACCACGCGAAGGTACTGAGTTGCCAAAGATGACTTCGATGAAAGACCCAGCTGGGACTTTGCAAGATCAAGGATTTGGCGAAGTAGTAGCGGATGGAAAAGTGAGAGTGAAGATTGAGTCGCCAGTTAATGTTTGGGAGACTGTTCTCGACATTGCGATTTTTGTAGTGCCTATTCTTGCGATTCTAGTATTCTTTGTTTATATGATGCGACAGGCGCAGTCGATGAATAATCAGTCGATGGGCTTTGGAAAGGCGAAAGCGCGACTTTATGGTAATGAGAAAAAGCGAATTACGTTTAAAGACGTGGCGGGCAACGAAGCTGCTAAGCAGGACTTGTCGGAGATTGTGGATTTCTTGAAGAAGCCAAAGAAATATGAGGCGCTAGGTGCGAAGATTCCGCGTGGTGTTTTGTTGGCGGGCGATCCAGGTACTGGTAAGACTTTGATGGCGCGAGCAGTTGCTGGCGAGGCGGGCGTGCCGTTCTTCTCGATTTCGGGTTCGGAATTTGCAGAGATGTTTGTAGGTGTCGGTGCAAGCCGCGTGCGAGATTTGTTCTCGAAAGCAAAAAAGAATGCACCAAGTATTATATTCATTGATGAGATCGATGCGGTTGCACACAAGCGTGACGCGCGTGGCGGTTCTGGCCGTGAAGACGAGCAGACGCTGAACCAAATCTTGGTGGAGATGGACGGCTTTGATAATGAAAGTGGCGTGATTGTAATTGCGGCAACAAACCGCGTGGACATGCTTGATAAGGCACTGTTGCGTCCTGGCCGTTTTGATAGGCACGTAAATGTGACTTTGCCAGAACGAAAAGACCGTGTGGCGATTTTGAAAGTACACTTTAAGAATAAGCCAATGGAAGATGACGTGAATTTGGATGCGCTAGCTGGCAAGACTGCTGGTAGTAGTGGTGCGGATCTTGCGAACATTGCGAACGAAGCTGCAATTACGGCGGCACGCGAGGGACGCAAGGTGATTTCCAATGCGGACGTGACGGAAGCATTTGAGCGAGTGGCGATTGGGCCTGAACGAAAATCCAAAGTCATGAATGACGAAGAGCGCAAGATTACGGCTTACCATGAAGCAGGCCATGCAATCGTAGGGCACGTGTTGCCGGATTCGGATCCTGTGCATAAGGTGACGATTATTCCGCGTGGGCGAACTGGCGGCGTAACGTGGTTCTTGCCTCCAGAAGACAGGAGCTATAAGAATATCTATGAATTGAAGGACGTATTGGCGCGAGCGATGGGCGGACGCGAAGCGGAGAAGCTAATATTTGGACAAGATGGCGTGACGACAGGCGCGAGCTCGGACTTGAAGCACGTGTCACAACTTGCTCGTGAGATGATTACTGAGGAGGGGATGGGTAATAAGCTGCGCAACCAGGTATTTAATTCGAGCGAAGTGAACTTCTTTGGAGATCGTGCAAAGGCATATTCGGAGAAAACAGCGGAGCTGATTGACGCGGAGATTGAAGCTTTGGCAAAGGAAGCGACGACGCGTGCGGCTGAGGTGCTGAAGGCAAATAAGAAATATTTGGACGAACTTGCGAAGCAGCTTTTGGAGAAAGAGACGCTTGAGGATAAGGAAGTTGCATCCGTGCTTAAGGGGGCTGAGTTGCCGGCGGCAGCGAAGTTACATTAGGGATAATTGCTCGGATTGGGCGCTTGCGGTGTTTGCTGATAGCGGTTATACTTAGTCTATATGGCAGAGTTCGAGACCGATGGTAGCAGCGCTTTGGCGCCAAAAGATCCTTACAGAGGGATGAGTCGTTCTGACACGCGTCCGAATTTGCAGGTAATTGAGGGTGGAAAATCTAAATCTGGTGGGGCAAAAAACGATCTGGCGAATGCGGAGAAAAATGCCGCAGCGAATCCGTTGTCGGTGATTGATGGTGGTGCCAATGAGGCTAAATCTGCGGAGCAGAATCAAGCGTTCAGCCCAAGATTTACTGGTAAAGGCTTGCCTGCAGGGGGTAAAGACGATAAGACAAAGAAAAAAGGATTCATGAAGGGGAAGGGTCCATTGGTTGCGATTCTAACTCTATTGCTTGGCGGTGGTGGACTGATGACGGGCAGTCAGGTGATGATGCCGTTTGCGACGGCGAACCGAATTATTCAAGAGTTTAACTCGATGAAGACGATTATGAGCAAGCGATCGGATAGAATTTTGCGTTTTCAATTGGATACTGATAGGTATAAGAATCCAACGCGAACTACGATTTTTGGGAATGATAAGTTTAAGATTTCAAATAAGCAAGCGACGAAATTGAAGACTGAAGGCATAGAGTATATGCAGCTGGATAATGGAACGCGACTTTTGGTTTATGATGATGGTAGCGGAAAGAAGCAGCCGGTGATGTCGAATAGTGATACGTCAAAGTTGCCGAATGGGGATCTTGATGTGGATGCGATTGCAGAGATTCGGACGAAGGCTGGGCTTGCGGATGGCGTAGAGATAAATACTAAAGCCATGAATATAGATTCGGCATTTGAATTGGATGGGTTTAAATACGGGTATATGAAGTCGTCAAAGACATGGAAGGGGAATATTGCTGGATGGTTTGATTCTTTGGTATTGAAAATATTTGATAGGCTAGGGATTAGTCGAAATAGGTTTAAGAAGTGGGAAGTGGCAAATAATGTTGAGGCGGGAAATGCTGAATTTAAAAAGGCGGCATCTGGGGATATTGATGCTGATGGGGGAACGGAGGTGGTCGGCAAAAATGAGGTTGATGGAGACGAGGGGGATAACCCGAGACTCGAGGACGACGTGATTAGCGATCGGGATCAAGACAGAATAAGACCGGGAGATAGCGAAGATACTGTAAAAACAAAGTTGAGCTCAAAAGCATTGGCGGCGGCTCAGGCGGCGGGGGGAGCAGCTACTGTTGTGTGTGCCGTAATGGCGGCTGCGGGCGCAATAAGCGCCGTGGCTGTTGCGGCTGAGACTGCGCAGATTGTGAATTTTGTGACAGGCTATCTCGAGGCGGTTCAGAAGGTTCAGGCGGGCGATGGTGATGGTAGCCCGATGGCGAACTACACGAATATGCTGACGACGGCTGATAGTAACGGTACTACTGGTATGAGTGCGCAGGGAATTGGAGCACTTTTCGGCAGGTCATACGTAGATCAGGATGATCCAAGCGTGCAGAGATTCGATTTGGAATCGAGTATGAAAGTTATTGGTGTGAATTTGGGCTATACAGTTGATGCGATGATGGGCTGTACTTATGCCCAAATTGCTGCGGGCGCTATTGATGCGGTTGCGGATATCGTAATGCTAATTGGTACGGTTGGTATCGGCAATATCGTAAAGAGTATCGTGAAGTCTGTGGCGTTTCCGACTATGATTGCGCTTGCGATACGGCAATTGGTGAGCTTCTTAGTGCCGATTCTCGCTAAGAATTTAACTCGCGACCTAATAAACGACGTGCTGGGTGAAGATTTGGGCAATGCGATTGCGTCGGGCGGAAATATATATTTGGGGAAGAATCATCAGGGCGGAGGAGGTTCTCCTGGCGATACGGATTCGGTGTTGGCATATAGAAGGGAGGCTGCAGCGATACTGGCGGAGGAGGCTGAATATGATAGAGCAACAAGAAGCCCGTTTGACACGTCATCGCAAAATACGTTTTTGGGAAGTTTACTATATAGTTTGATGCCATTGGCGAGTTCGACTACCAGTATGTCGTTCTTGGCTAATCTTGGGTCGTTGACGACTAGCTCGCTGACGAGTTTATTGCCGACGGCTTCGGCGGTGGCGGACACTCAGCTTGTGACTCAGCAGGGATATTGCCCGACGTTGCAAGCGGTGGGCGTGATGGGGGATGCGTATTGTAATCCATACTATACTTCAGATTTGACTACTGCAGACTATGATCCAGGGGAAGTTGTGTATGAGACGGTAGCGGCGAATAGTCAATGCGACGATGGTAACTTTAAAACAGTATGGACGGATACTAATGGTGATGGGATTAAGCAATGCGATGAGGTAGAGGTAATGGTGAACGATGAAGAGAACCCAGTAATAAATCTCGATTCAAACTTAGGTAAGTATATTGTATTTTGCGGGCAGCGTGATTCGAGTTATGGGATGGCAGATGCGAATATTTCGGCGGCTTTCGAGTTGATCAATACTGGCAGCGGAGGTGTGGACGCAGCGCTTAGTGGTGGGCTAAGTGCGGTTCCGGTGATTGGCGGCCTTGCAGATATAGCGGAAAACGTTGCGAAGGGTGCAAACTCGAACTGGATTGGCGGAAAGGCGTGTGTCGCGAGCGACAGTAACCCAGATTGGAAAGAAAACAGGTATTATCAGCGCTATGTTGAGGATCAGCGCCTGATGGAGTCGGCTGAGATAATTACGAAATCATCGGTGACGATTGCTCTAGAGGAGTACTATGAAGAGAACCCAATCGACAATTCCTACGAAGGAATATTGGCAAGATATGCTGGTATGACTACGGAGGATGTAATTGCGGTATTGGATCTAGTGGAATATGCGGCATTTATAGCTGAATATGACCCGAGTGGGCTTGCCCCTGTGCAGTCTGAGCCCGAGGATGCTGATGCGTTGGACTTGTCATCCGATGTAATAGTAGCCGAGCGCGTGGATGGCCCAGTTTTGCAACACATCATTTACTTCGATAATAGAGGCAAGTATTATACAGTTTAGATAGAAATGAAAAACGACGTCGTGCAATACGGCGTCGTTTTTTGTAAAACTGAGTTATTTGAGTGCATCAATTACGGCGCTAATTGCGCTGTCTGATGGGGTGTAACTGGTGTCTGTGAAATTGTCGAGACTGGCGGGCTCGAGCTCCCAGTAGACGATTTCTGCGCCTCTTTTGCCCATAACAGTACCCGCGTTCATCGGTGTAGTTGACGTAATGTCGCCCGAGACGAATGAGTAGATCATGTTGTCTTCACCGGCGCTATCAATTAAGCGCTGGATGGAGTCATCATAGTTTATGATGAGGGACTGGTTGTAGAAAACCAGCAGGGCTTCTTGGCGATTTCCGCTCTTGGATTTGACGATGATCATAATATATGAATCGCCCCTACCTTGAGCAAAGCTTGCCAGCTTTTCGGGAATCTCCGGTACGGAAATTACGAACTCGTATTGCTCATTTGAGGACTGACGAACGACGTAAGGGTCGTAGCCGAGTTCGCCTATTTCCCAATAGGCCATCTTGTCTTCGATGATGTCGGGCATGGCGGCAATATCGTATGGGTCATTTGCCGTGCCAGAGCCGTTGTTGACTGGGGTGGACGGCGTGGGGTCGGGAGTTGTTGGTTCCTCGGATTCGGATGGAGTAGGCTGTGCCGACTCGGATGTGGTTGGCTGTTCACTCGGTGTTGTGTTGGGGTTATTTTTTGAGCACCCCGCTAACATTACACACAGAGTGATGAGCGCCAAGATCATAACAAACAGTTTTTTCATTGTAAGGTGCTCCTTTCAGGTGACAGATTTATTTCGCAAATCGAAATATTATTTAGGATATAAGTCCATTATAGCACACTTTGCGCAAAATGTCAATTGCGTATATAATCATTAGTAGTATGACACGGAAGACTATAAAAATGCGCCTTACTCGAGTGTTTTTGGTCTTTTTGAGTGCATTGACTGTGGTGACGCCAGCTTTTGGACTTTCTGGCTCTACTGAGGACAAGTTTGCCCAGAATGACATTCTGTTTTATCAGCCCGATGGTAGTGATGGATACTGTGCAACGGCGTATGCTGACTGTAATATTATTGGCGAAACTAAGGACGAGAAGCTATGGTCTGGGCTAAGGCATGTGGGCTTTACACCTAAACAGACGGCGGCGATTATGGGGAATATGGCGCATGAGGGCGGAAGCCCGACTAGGCAAGAGGATGCGTATTCGTACGCACGGGATAGGGGATGCATGACGCAAAATGGGCAGCCGTATACGATTTGGACGGATTACAATACTGATGGTTTGCGCCATTCGTCGTGCATGCAGGGGGTGTACAACCATTACTCTGCTGGTAAAGAGGTCGCTGGGATTGGCTTGGGGTTTGTGCAATGGACATCTACGGATAGGCGTCTTGGGTATTTGGAGAAAATGCGTGAGCTTGGGTTGATTGACTATTTTGATGGCGACGCGTACAAAGAGTACGGCAAGTTGACTGATGAGCAGCTGCAGGAAAAGATCGTTGCGGTGACTGGATCTGATGCGGATTATTGGGCGCTGTGGTGCGCAGCGATAAAGTTTGTGCGCGCGGAGATGGATGGTGGATATAAGGAGTTTTATAATGTGACGGACGATGTGTCGTCTTTGGCTTCGTGGGTGTCGGCGAAATACGAAATATGTAATGGCTGTGCGGTGGGTCAATCGAGCCATAATGCCCGCGTGGCGTCTGCGGTTCAGTACTATAATGATTATTTGTCTGGGGCTTTTGACGCGGTCGAGTCGGGCACGGCTCCTTCGGCTACGCCTGGCGCAAATGCTGATGAGGATGGCACGAACGTAACGATAATTGGTGACTCGATAACTGTTGGGGCGAATTTCCAGATTTTGGAGAAGATGCCAAACGCAGAAATTCATGCGCAAGATTCAAAATCTTTCAATACGACAAGTGGCGACAATAAGTCCGGAATTGCAATCGCAGAGGAGCTGAAGGCGGCGGGGACGCTCAGGAAGAATGTAGTATTTGCGCTCGGCACGAATAATAAGGGTGGAGTGGGCGCGGACGCGATAAAAGAGCTTGCCGAGACGACGCTGGGGCGTGGATATACAGTATATCTTGTGAGTAACTATGATGATCACGATACAAGTATCTACGCGACAAATAACTCGCAATTTACGCAGGCGGCGGCGGTTTATAATAACGTGCATTTGATTGACTGGGCTAGCGCTGTGACGGCCGCAAAGGCGGACAACCCAGACGTTACGTATATCAAAGACGAGTGGGATGCTGCTGGATATTCTGTTCACCCGACTGAGGATGGTTCAAAGTTGTTTGCTGAGACGCTCTATGGTGGGATAACTGGAACTAGCGCTTCGGCGGGTGGTTGCGATACGGTTGCGGATCCAGGGGACGCGTTGTCGTATTTGCAGCAGTTTATTACGGATACGAATTACCTATATGGTCGTAGCTATACGATCCCTCAGCGTGCAGAGATTGGCGTAAACACGAATACTCCTGGGAGTGATGAGCCTGTGGCGGTAATTGGCTCGGTGCAGCAATCGTGGATAGCGCAGGGTTTGATTAGCGATACGGATGGCCTTGGTGGCTGTTGGCGGGCGACGTTCTGTGGGCAATGTACGGCACTTTCTGGGTGGTTCGTGACAATGATGACGGACTATACGTATGGTGGTGGTAATGGAATTGAAGTGGTATCAAAATTGTTGGTTGAGAATGCAGGCGGGAATGTGTCGGAGACGCCAATCCCATTTAGCGTATTCTCGGATACTGGGTCGGGTAGTTCGGCTGGGCATACGGGTATTGTGCTAGGGGAAATGGATGATGGCTCTTGGCTTACGATTGAGAATAATATGGGAAACCATGATTTGAAGGTGTTGAAGCGAACGAACTTTGCCGAGAAAAATGGGAGGTTCTATGACGTATCGGATAAATTAAAATTGGATCATTTAGGAAAAACTTATGATTGATGATTTGAAAAAACGAAGGGTGTTGGTTGTTGGAGTGGGCGTTGTATTTTTGCTGGCAGTTGCGGCCGTGGTGGCGAACTATTTTTTGACAAGACATAACGATATGGTTGTGATTGACAATATAGATACGTGCGCCGAGCGCCTGCCGGGGTCGAGAAAAGATGCGGTGTTTAGGAATTTATATAGTTATGTCGAAAAGCAAAATGAAGTTAATGGCGTTGAGACGGCGCGAACGTATCATGCGGTGGTACGAAGTGATTCGTGCAAGGTGACGGAATATGAAAGCGATAGCTATCTGAACTATAATGCGAAGTTTATTATGGATATTGAAGAGTTGGGGTATTCTTATCGAGTGAATTTTAGCTGGGTGAAGAGTGGCGATGCGAAACATCCTAACCTTGACCTAGGTTCGGTAAATGTTAATTGTCTTTTGGATGATGATTTGATTTATGGAGAGTTTGGCTGTGAGAAAAACTCGCTGATTTTGACTGCGGATAGCGGGGGAGATGCGATTTTGGCGCTATTGCCGTATTTTGGCGATGGGTATATGCTAACGCCGACGTTATCTTCGAGTAGCGCGAGTGGGTATACGATAATTTTGACCTTTGACCCGCCGTCTTCGGTATATATGGACGGGTCTTACGATACGTTTCGCGAGGGGCGTCGTGCGATGATGCGAGAATTTTTGAAAGAGAATGATATAGATATAGACGACTATGAACTTGCGGAAAACTTCAAGATTGTTAAGTAGAATTTAGTGATACAATAGAAAGATATGAAGCGACCGAAATTCAGGTTTAAATCGGTAGTGGCGCTTGCCAATATGAAACTGTCGATCAAAATGGCGGCGGTGTTGCTGGCTAGCTCGACGCTTATTTCGGCGCTGCTTGGAATTTTCCGCGATCGCTGGCTGAACTCGATGTATTTCGACACTTATCCGGCGGGACTTGATGCGTATACGGCTGCGTTTACTGTGCCAGATTTTATGTATTTTATTTTGGTGTCGGGTGCGTTGTCGGTGACGTTTATTCCGGTTTTTAACCAGCGATTGATGACGGGGAATAAGAAGTCGGCATGGGAGCTGAGTTCGAGCATTTTGAATGTTTTGGCGTTGCTGTGTTTTGTGGGTTCTATATTGATTATGATTTTTGCGGATCCGTTGATTCGATATGTGGTGGCACCTGGCTTGAATGAGTCTGCGATGGCGCTTGCGATAAATATGATGCGCGTGATTGCTATAAATCCGTTTTTGTTTGCGATATCGACTGTGCTGTCGAGTATTCAGCAGGCAGTTGGGCGATTTGTGTTTTACTCAATCGCGCCAGCGCTTTATAACGTAGGAATTATCATTGGCATTTTGGTGTTTACGAACGGGATAAACATTTTTGGGGTTCAGATTTTTGAAGGTGGGATTATGGGCGTGGCGCTCGGCGTGGTGTTGGGTGCGGTGTTGCAGCTCTTGACGAGCTTGATTGGGCTGTTTGGGCTTGGGTTTGACTATGAATTTAAGGTGCATTGGAAGAACTTGGGCTTTAGAGCTGTGCTGAAGCTGCTGCCGGCGCGAAGTTTGGATCAGGGAATTGATTATGTGAGTAGTATTGTGAATACAAACTTGGCGTCACGGATGGGCGACCAGTCGATTCGTGCGTATCAGCAGGCGTCCTCGCTGCATTCGATGCCGGTGAACTTGATTGGCGTGGCGATTTCGACGGCGTTTTTCCCGAAGTTGAGTGAGGAGGTGGGACAAGGCAACGAAGAGGAGTTCCGTGGGACGTTTAGGGCAGCGCTGAGGATGATTATCTGGATTGCGATGCCGGTGGCGGTGATTGCGTTCTTCTCGCGCGGTTATGTTGTGAGCTTTATCAAGAATGGGGGCGACGCTTTGATTGCGAGTGTGCTTGGGGCGTTTGTGGTGGCGATATTTTGTCAGTCGGTATTTCATATTGCGTCGCGTGGGTTTTATGCGCGGCAGAACACAAAGACACCGCTGATTGTTTCGGTGATTGCAATCGGTACGAATATTGCGCTGGCGATTATATTCTCGAATATGGGCTTTGGGCCAGAGGGGTTGGCGTATGCGACTTCGATCGGTTCGGTGCTTGAGATTATCATTCTGCTGACTTTGCAACATTTTTGGATGAAGGGGAAGCTACTAAATAAGCAATTTTGGATTAGTTTTGGAAAGATGGTGATAGCGTCGGTGATTTCGGGTGCGATTGCATATTCGATGACGAGGTTTTTCCCGCTGCGCGAGACGGACGTGTCTTTCTTTGACTATTTCCCTAAGTTTTGTTTGATTGCGGGCACGAGCTTGCTGGCATACATAATTGCTGGGTATTTTTTGGGGATTGAGGAAGTGAAGCCAATTACAAATAAGGTGAAGAAGATATTGTTCCGAAACGTCGGGTAACTTGACTTTTCTGAGTATCTGTGGTATAATGGGAGTATAGGGACTAATTTTGTCTCGATGCATATTAAAAATGGGGGTGATTTTGGTGAGTAAAACAACATTACTCAAGAGTATCAAGAGATATTTGGAAGCTGGCGGCGTGGAAATTTATGACGCGCTGGCAGTAGAAACCACCACAATCTGCGACCACAACGCTTGTCCGTATTGCTACATGGATTGCCGAGAAGGTATTCGGCAGAATATGACGATGGCAACGGCGCGAGCGGTGGCGGCGACGCTGAAGGAGCTGAAGATTTCTCCGAGAGAAATTTGGCTGCCCGGAGGAGAGCCGATGATGGGGCCGAGACTTCATGAGATTATTGAGGTGTTGGCGCCTTTCAGCGATTATTTTGCGCTGATTACGAATGGGCGCGTGCTGAGTGACCCGAATCGAGTGCGCGATTTGCTGCAGAATCCGAAAATCAAAGAGGTGGCGGTATCGCTACATTCGGCGGATCGGGTGACGCACAACTGGCTGGTTGGCCATGGTGCTGATAGTTCGGCGTATGACTGGGCGATCAGGGCGATTGTGCTGCTGGCGCAGGAAGACTCGGAGTTGACGGTGTCGGTGAACTTGAATATAAACGAGGGTGCTGACTTGGAGCCGTTGATTGATGAGGTTGAGTCGCGTGGCGGTAGGATCGACAAAGTGATGTTTCAGGTTGTTAATTTCGATGTTGCAAGGGCGGCGCGGATACCTGCGAAGGATAAGATGCAGGCATTTTGCAGACCAACGGAAGAGATGGTTAATGAGTATTTCTTGCAGGCGGACGCGTTGATCGCGTCTGGTCGAATTCGGGAGGCAATGCTGATTGATGCTTTGCCTGACGATGTTCTGAAGGGCGTCAGCCGAGACTACGAAAAGCGATTTTATCAGCCGGCGGCAACGCCTGCGGTTGGCGTAAACGGAAGTTATCGGGCTGATGTTGTGCGAAGATTCGAGTAGATGTTTTTCACCAAAAAGGCGGTCAGATCTTGGCCGCTTTTTTATGTGGTAAAATTGAGGTATGGAAAGAATTTTGGATTTTATGCGCAATAATATTTACTTTGTGGCGACTGTTGACGATGATCAGGCGATGGTGCGGCCGTTTGGGGCGCCGCTATTTTATGAGGGCGATTTGTATATTTTTACTGGCAAGGGAAAGAATGTTTGGGAGCAAATGCAGAAATATCCGAAGATTCAAATAGCCGGAATTGATAAAGATGGAAACTGGCTGAGGTTGACTGCTGAGGCTGAGATGGTAGACGACGAAGCGATTGTGGCGGCTTTTTTGGAGGATGATCCAGCACTTAAAGAGGATTATGCCGTGGGTGATGGGGTGGCGCAGCCGGTAAAATTGAATATAAAAAGTGCCGTGATGAATTCCGAATCACAGCCTCAGGAGATTTTGATTTAACGATTTTGGATGGCGTCGATGATCCATTTGACGAAATCGCCGAGTCCGCCTGGAATTTGAACGAGAAAACTTAGTCCAAAGACGAGGATGGCGATGACGAGGGTGCCACCGAGAATAGAGCCGAAGCCGAAAAAAAGACCGCGAATAAAATTGACGCGGTAAATACGACCTCGGTTTCGGTACATATCGTAGAAGAGGTCGTCTAGGACGGCCTCTTCTGCTTTGACCTCTTTATTTCTTTGCTTTTGTTGTTTTTTTAGTGAGGCCACGCTTCACCTTTTTTACTTCTTTTTCGGCAGCTTTGCCGATTTTTTTGCCTTCGGACTCAATCTTTTTGCCGACTTTTTTGGCACCACGCGAAATGTCTTTGCGGGTTTGCTTGCCAGATTTTGGTGCGGTTAGCACGCCTGCGGCAGCACCGGCGACTGCGCCAAGAGCGGCGCCCAGAAAGAATTTGCTGGATCCGCTACTTTTCTTTTTCTTCTTTGTTGCCATTAGTTTGCCCACCTTTATGGTTATGCTTATTATTTTTTTTAGTATACGACGAAACAAAGTGCTTGACAAGCCCCCCTACCGTAGACATGTCGCGAACGTTCTCGACGATGTCATCAGCTTTGGTTGCAATACCTTGTCCGGTGATGATAATCTTTTTGGCTTCTTTTGTGATGCCGATGAGTTTGATGACCAGAATTATTGCGACTACTAGAAAGATGAGTAGTGCGCAGGATAGGAAAATTACCAATATCCATGCTGGTGTTTCCATGATTATTTCTCCATTTTATTAAATTGGCTGTAGGCTTCGAAGTAATTCTTCGGGTCGCCCGTGGTTAGCCATTTGCCCTTGCTGTTTACGACGAAGACGTCGCCGGCTTCAGCAAGTTTTGTAATGGCGTCAACTGTCCAAAGTTCGTCGTCGAGACCGGTGTTTTTTGGAATGAGGTAGTTGAATACTTCTGGGGTGAGTAGGTAGCGACCATAGGAGGTGAGGTTGGATGGGGACTCTTTTGGAGTGGCAGGTTTTTCGACGATGTGGCTGAGAGTGCGCTTTTCTTTGTCTTTGAGCGCGATCATGCCGTAGCGATCCCAGACTTCTTCTGGCATCTCTTGGGCGGTAATGATTGCCTTGGCGTCTGGATGTGCGGCGTAAGCCTCTAGAAGAGTTTCGACGTCGCCCTTGCCGAAGATAAGATCATCGCTGTAAAGAGCGACAAAAGCTTCATCATCTTTGAGGTAAGGTTTTGCGCTGGCGATTGGGGAACCGTTGCCGTAGGGGAAAGATGGGTCCTGTTCGATAACTGTGACGTCTGCCATAGATAGAACTTCGCGGACTGACTCGAAACGATCGAGCTTGCCCTGAGATTCGAGCTGTTTGTAGACTTTTTCGACTGGATTGTTGAAGAAATCTTCGTAGATTGGCTTGCCCTCTGGGGTGGCGACAATGATGATGTCGCGGATGCCCGCCTCAACGCA
Source organism: Saccharimonadales bacterium (SeqCode) (assembly GCA_047974525.1). Lineage (GTDB taxonomy): Bacteria > Patescibacteriota > Saccharimonadia > Saccharimonadales > Saccharimonadaceae > UBA2834. The sequence continues at coordinate 113,576 of JBKECJ010000001.1, read as the reverse complement.
TTCTTCGACTACGTACTGCATGATTGGCTTTGCACCGAGCGGAATCATGGCTTTTGGAATAGTTTTTGTAATTGGTAGGAAGCGGCTCGCAAAACCTGCGTCGGTAATGACCGCCTTAGTAGGTGCTTTATATGACATAGTATTCTCCTTAGGGATGTATGTTTTTACACTTGAGACTTCATTATACCATGAAAAAGCAGAAGGTGTATTTTTGGGGACTATTTGAGCTTTTGCTTAATTAGCTCGTTGACAGAGGCGGGGTTGGCCTTGCCTCCGGATTTCTTCATAACTTGGCCAACTAGGAAGCCGATGGCTTTCATCTCGCCGTTCTTGACGTCTGAGGCTGCCTGAGCGCACTCTGGGAGGGCAAGAACCTCGTCGATGATTGCCGATAGGGCATCGGTATCGTTTTCCTGAAGAAGGTTCATTTCTTTGGCTAGCTGGTGAGGCGTTTTGCTGGTGTTTTTTGTGCTATATAGGGCAAGAAAAACATCTTTGCCAGCGGTGGACGAGAGTTCATTTTTTTCGACCATCTGGGAAAGTTCGATAAGTTCGGATGGGGTTGCTAGAGAGAAATTCTTGTCGAGATTTTCTTCGGCAAGGAGAAGTCCAGAGAACCAATGGGCTATGCGAGGGGCGAGCGCTGGGGCTTCGGCGATGGTGGAGACGAGGCGTTCGGCGAGAATTGGATGGCTGAGGATTGCTTCGCCTTCTGCTTCGTCGAGATTTACTTTTGCAAACTCGGTACGATAGTCATTTGGCATTTTTGGCATGATTTTTGCGATATCATCAACGAATTCCTGAGTGAGAATAATTGGCGGGACGTCTGGCTCGGGCATGTATCGGTAATCCTGCGCCTCTTCTTTGCTGCGCTGGGCGGTAGTTTTGCCGGTGGCGTCGCTCCAGCCGCGGGTTTCCTGTTTGATAGACTCTCCCTGATTGAGAAGTTCTGACTGTCTTTTGAATTCGTATTCGGCGGCGCGCTCAATGCTGCGGAAACTGTTGAGGTTTTTGATTTCGGCGCGAGTGCCGAGTTTTGTTGACCCTTCTGGGGCGATCGAGATGTTGACGTCGAAACGCATGTTGCCCTGATAGAGATCTCCGTGGGTGACGCCAGCATAGATCATGAGGCGGTGGAGCTCTTCGCAGTACATTCTGGCTTCCTCGGGCGAGTGGATGTCTGGCATGGAGACGACTTCGATGAGAGGGGTGCCAGCGCGGTTTAGGTCGACGAGGGAGTATGTGCCGTAGTGGGTGAGTTTACCGGCGTCTTCTTCGAGGTGAGCGTGCTCAACGCGAATTTTGGTGCCAGTAGGGAGTTCGATGAAACCTTCGCCGATGATCGGCTGGTACATCTGGCTGATCTGGTAACCCTTTGGAAGGTCTGGGTAGTAGTAGTGCTTGCGGTCGAAGCGACTCGTGAGGTTGATTTTGCAGTTCATGGCGATACCGGCGCGAACTGCTTTTTCGACGGCGGCTTTGTTGAGTACGGGTAGCATGCCTGGGAGGGCGTAATCTACGGGAGAAACGCAGCTGTTTGGCTCTTTGTCGACAGCGTCGTTATCTACGGCGCTAAAGAGCTTGGTTTTGGTGTTGAGCTGTACGTGGCATTCGATGCCGATTGTCATTGAATATTTCATTAGATGGCTCCTAGATCTCTTAAGGCTTTGCGATAGGTGGCAAGAGCGTGTTTGGCTTGATTAAAATCTGGTTTGAAGTCGTGCTCGTGGGCGATTTGGTTGCGAAGTTTGTGTGCGTACCAAACGGCATTTAGTTCGGAAAATTTGTCTTTACCGATTTTCTTGAGACGATCGCCCATGGTGCGGCCGGGAACGCCCATTTCACAGAGGGCTTTGTCGAGTAGTTTGTCGGCGTTGACGATTGCCATTGAATAGGAACTTTCGTTTTCGCGGACGAGGCTGTTCTCGATTTTTAGAAAATCAATCTGGTAGTTTTCGCGATCGAAGACAGGGCCGCGTTTTTTTGTGGCGGCAACGGTGACGAAGACCAAAACTGCAACGACGAGGATTGCGACGAGGAAGATTAGTAGAGAAGAATCCATTACTTAGTCTCCTCTAGATCGCTTGCGAGCTTGAGAAGAGTGCGATCGTTTTGGCGAGCGCCAATTAGCTGTGCGCCAACTGTTAAGCCGGATTTTGTGATGCCAGCCGGAACGGATATTGCCGGAAGGCCTGCCATGCTTGGCGGTACGCTCATTGCGTCTTCGAGATACATGGCGAGCGGGTCGCTGACCTTTTCGCCTATTTTGAAGGCTGGTGACGGGGCGACGGGACAAAGCAGGGCGTCGAATTTCTCAAAGGCTTTGTCATAAGCCTGGATGAGGAGCGTGCGGGCTTTTTGGGCTTTAAGGTAGTAGGCGTCGAAGAAACCGCTTGAGAGGACGAAGTTGCCGATCATGATGCGGCGTTTGTTTTCGGCCATAAAGCCTTCGTCGCGGGATTTGCCGTAGAGATCGTCGAGACTTTTGATGTCGTCTGCACGGTGGCCGTATCGGACGCCGTCGTAGCGGCTAAGGTTGCTGGCTACCTCTGCGGTCTGGACTATGTAGTAAACTGCGAGGCCGTATTTGAGGACTGGCATGCTGATTTCTTCAACGATATGTCCTTTGCCTTGCCATTTTTTGACGCAGTTGTTAATATTGCTGATTACTTCGGGGTCGACGCCGTCGCCCATGAAGTCTGAAATGATGCCGATTTTTAGCGGTTTGTCGGTCGATGGGTCATTTTGCCAGAAATCTTCTAGGGAAGTGGAGTCTTTTTGGTCGCGACCCGCCATGATGCCCATAACGAGATCGGCGTCGGCGGCGTTTTTTGCGAAGCAGCCTATGACGTCGGTGGAAGATGCCATGGAGACTACTCCATAACGGCTAACTGTTCCGAAGGTCGGCTTGACGCCGATGACGCCGTTGTAGCTGGCTGGCTGGCGAATTGACCCGCCAGTATCTGATCCGAGGGCAAATGGTACGATGTCGAGCGCTACTGCTACGGCGGACCCGCCGCTACTGCCACCAGCAACACGATCTTTGTCGTGGCTGTTGAGAGTTGCGCCAAAATATGAGTTTTCGGTGCTGGAGCCGTGCGCAAAAGCATCAAGGTTGGTGCGGCCAATCATGATGGCGCCTTCTGCTTCGAGTTTTGCGACTGCGGTAGATGTGACTGGAGATTTGAAATTCTCGAGCATGCGTGCGGCGGCGGTTGTGTTGCCTTGGCGGCTAAGGAAGTTGTCTTTTAGTGCGTAGGGAATGCCGGCTAGTTTGCCGACTGATTCGCCTTTGGCGATACGAGCGTCGATCTCTTCGGCGCGCTTTAGTGCTTGCTCTTCGTTCATGGAGATGAAGGCGTGGTATTCTTCGTATTCTTTGGCTTTTGCAAGCGCGGTGCGTACGAGATCGACCGCTTTGGTGGACTTATCTGCAATTTTCATATTATAAAACCTTTGGAACTTTGATTTGATGTTCGGCACTTTCAGCGCTGAGGGCGATAAGATCATCGCGTTTTGCCTCGAATTCGGTGATTTCGTCTTCGCGCCAGACGTTTGTCATGTCGAAACATTGGTAAGTTGGCTCGACACCTTCGGTATCGAGTTCATCAAGTTGAGAAATGTAGCCAATGATATTTTCGAGATCGGGCGTGAGGTCGTTGATTTGTTGCTCCGATAAAGAAATATTTGAGAGTTGACTTAGGTGGGTTATTTCTTCTTTAGATATAGACATGAAGAAATTATACCATAATTTTCATCGAAATTAAGGTGTAAAATGGCGGTTTTAGATGCCGGAGAGAGGTTCGATGTCGGCGCCGAGAGTTTGGAGGCGTTTGGCGAAGTCTTCGTAGCCGCGGGCGATGGAGTAGATGTTGCGAAGAATAGAGCGGCCTGGGGCGGCGAGCATGGCCAGGAGAACGACGACGGCTGGGCGTAATGCGGGTGGCGCCATCATTTCGGCTGGTCGCCAGTTGGTTGGACCAGTTACGAAGACGCGGTGGGCGTCTAGTAGTTCGACGTTGGCATTGAGGGCGGAAAGCTCGGTGGTGTAGACGGCGCGGTTTTCAAAGACCCAGTCGTGAATTAGGGTACGACCTTCGGCTGTTGCGGCGATAAGGGAGAAGAAGGGTAGGCTGTCGATGTTTAGGCCCGGGAATGGCATGGGGTGGATTTTGTCGATAGGTGCGACGAGGTCGGATTTGATGAGTTTTAGGTCTATGAGACGGGTACGGCCGTTGTCGGCGAGATACTCTGGTGATTCTTCCATGATTTGGCCCATGCTGCGAAGGATTTCGAGCTCGACCTCGAGAAATTCGACGGGAACTCGTTTGACTTCGATTTCGGATTTCGTAACAACGCCGGCGGCGATGAAGCTCATAGCTTCGATCGGATCTTCGCCTGGGCAATACTCGATCTCTTGGGAGATTTTGCGTTTGCCACGGATTACGAGAGTCGTAGTGCCAATGCCTTGAATGTCGATACCAAGTTTTTGGAGGTAAAAGCAGACATCTTGCACCATGTAGTTGGGACTAGCGCCTACGATTGTGGTTTTGCCAGGGAAGAGCGCTGCTGCCATGATGGCGTTCTCGGTGACGGTGTCGCCACGTTCGATGAGGACGATTTTTTTGTCGGTATTATCGATTGGGTTGATTGTGGCTTCGTAAAATCCAGAATTACAGACGGAATCAACTTCGAGGCCGAAGAATTTTAGGGCGTGAAGATGCGGCTCGACTGTGCGAGAGCCAAGTGAGCAGCCGCCGGCGTAAGGTAGGCGGAAGTTTTTGAACTTATGAAGCAGCGGCCCCATGAGCATAATGACTGTGCGGGTGCGACGAGCCGCCTCGATATCGAGCTGGTCTATCTTTAATTCACGTGGTGGTATAATTTCTAGATCACGACGCCCGTTGATCCAGCGGGTTTTTACGCCGATGGAGTTTAGAACTTCGATGATGCGATGAACTTCTTCGATGCGAGCGAGGTGCTTGAGGGTGGTTTTTTCGGTATTTAGAAGACTGGCGCAGAGTAATCCGACAGCGGCGTTTTTGGAGGTATTGATTGCGATTGATCCGCTGAGCTCTTTGCCGCCATTGATGCGGTAGCCTTGTGCGCCGGTATCGTTAACGGATAAGATTTGAGTATCAAGACATTTGCTAAGTTTTTCGATCATTTCGAGGGAAATGTTTTGGCGGCCTTTTTCGATGCGGTTGATGGCGGATTGGCTGGTGCCAACTTTTTTGCCAAGGTCAGCCTGAGTAAAATTTTTCATAACACGAGCGCGCGCGATTATGCTGCCGATCTCGGTTTTGTAGTTCGTTTTATTAGTCATATATATAATATATCATGAGGGATATATTATTGTAAAACAATTTTTAGCGGCGCATCCCACTCGAGACGTTGTTTTGGGTTACTTCCGTGTAAGTGCCGTTTTGACTGAGGGTGCGAATGCGTCCACCCGTCATGGTGAAGGTGCCGTCAAAATCGACGGCGGTGTAGTCGCGGGCAACTGCTGGAGTCTTAATAATAGTATCTCCGCCGGTAACGACTATGTTGCCATTGGAGTCTAGTCCGTCGCCGTCGCCACTAGTCGCCGCTGCGATAGTGATATTTCCACCATTGATAGTGATGGTGCCGGTAGATTTGCTGAAGTTGTCTTGCGGGCGGTTGCGGCCACCTTGCGTGGTGGAGCTTGAGGAGTTGTCGTCGTTGCCGCCGGCGCCATTGATGCCATCGTCGCTAGCGGTGATGTCGATTGTGCCGTTATTGATGATGACGTTTGTTGCTTCGATGCCCTCGTAGCTATTCTTAATAGTGATTGTGCCGTTGTTTATTGTGAGGTTATTGTCGGCGTGCATGCCATCGTCGTCGACGCTAATGACGAAGGTGCCACTCTCGATAATCATGTCGCCATCGGTGTGTATGCCGTCCATGCCAGCAGTAATAGATATTGAGGCGGTTTTTGCCTCGAATGAGTTGTTGCCGAATAGCCCATGGTGGGCGGCTACGATTGTGATGTCGCCGCCGGTAATTTTGAGGTCGTCGCGGCTTTCGATCCCGTTGTTGTAGTTTGCTTTGACAGAGAGTGATCCTGAACCATTGATGGTAAGGTCGTCGTGTGAGTAGATTGTGGCGTCGCGCTCGGTGTCGGTGTAGGTGGAGCCGTCGGTGACGGAGTTCGCGGTGCCTTCGTTTAGAGTGATGATGGTTTTATCGGCATTCATGACGAGGATAGCGGCATCGGTGGGATTGGTTATATCGGCGTTATTCAGGTAGAGTTGGACTTTTTCTTGATCGCTTACTTCGACGACGATTTGGCCTGTGAGTTTGCCGCTCAGTATGTACTCGCCGCCGGCATTTATTTTGACGATTGCACCAGATTCGTAGCTTCCGAGGTCGATATTTTTGCTGGATACTGTGTGTTCGGTGTTTTCGTCGCTTTCGTCGAAGCTGGCGGAAGTTTGATTATCTGAAGTTTCGGATTGTGACTTGAGGAGGAATATGGCGGTTGCTCCGCCGAGGAGCGCTAAGACTATGCAGGCTATTATGATAATTTTTTTCTTACTCATCTGTCGATTACCTCATGATAGTTAGTGAGGCTGATGGTAAGGTTGCCGTTTTTGGTGCGAATTTCGTCGATCATTTTCTTTTCACTTATGTTTGGCAGGAGGGTGACGTGATATGTAAGCTTATAGAGACTGCCGAGATCGGCGGTTTTGACCTGGGTTAGGTTGTAGTTTTTGGTATATTTTTCGAGAACTTTATCGAGGGCTTTGCCATAATCGAGATTTTCGGGGATGAAAATTCTGAGAATTTTTTGTTCATCCTTGGTGCGGAAGGCGAGTTCGGCGCCAACGGCGACTGCGCCTAGGGCAAGGCCGAAGACGACGGCGTAAGCGATGAAGCCCATGCCGCAACCGAGTCCGATTGCCATGGCGAGAAGGACAAAGGCGAGTTCTTTGGGGTCTTGCTGCATGGAGCGGAAGCGGATGATTGAGAATATACCTGCAATAGAGAAGGCGCGGGCGACGTTATTGCCGACGAGAGCGACGATGATGGTAATAATGGCGGGCAGAACTACTAGGGTGATGCCGAAGCTTCTGGTGGTTGGTTTGCCTTTATTGAGCAGAGTGTAGGCAACGGATAGAATAATGCCCATGACGACGGAAACAGCGAGGGCGGCGAGTCCGGTTTCTACCGAAAGATTTACTCCGGTATCTGTGCTAAAAATTGATTCAAACATAATTCTCCTTTAGTTTGTTTATATATTCTTTGCCGTATTTGCTAAAACTAATCGGCTTCAAATTGTACTGGTTGATGATTTCGATGAGCCAGAGGGGCATAGTGCGACGGACTTTGACTTCCATGAGGTATTTGTCGCTCGGCAGAAGCTTAACGCCAGGATCGTCGCGGTCGAGCTCAACGTTGTGGCGACGGGTGATGATGTTGTGGTCAAATGAGATACGGAGATCGTCGTTGCTTTTGTCGAATAGCGCCATGCGTTCGTAGGAAATGTGTACTTTTGGGACTAGGGGCTGCTCGCGTTCGACGATTTCTTCTAGTTCGCGAACTACTTGAGGATTCATGTGAGTTTGTGGGTTTATTTTGGCGCCAGCGAGGAAGCGCTTCGCTTCGCCAAGGTTCATTTTGGTGCGACGCTTGTTGACCTCACCATCGTATTTGCGCTTGATTTCTACGAATACGATGTCGTCGGGTTTCTTGACGACCTCATACGAGCGCAAGCGAATCTTTTCCCTAAAAGTGGGCTTTTCGAGTGCAGAGCGGATTACGTTGTCGTCTGCTGTATCGTAATACGTATTGTAAATTTTATACATTTTACCGTCTAGATTGTGTTTATCCAGGCGCATTTTTGGAGACAGGTCTATCAGTAGCCGCTCGTATTCGGCTTGACTGACTAGATATTTGTTCTCAAATCGATTGAATATTTCAATTGCCATATGTTCCTTTTCCAGAGTGATTTTATGAAGGAAAGTTGAAAGTTTGCTGATAAAACGCCTCCGATTGTGTTTTTATTGTATCATTCCTGTAATATATGTGACGCAATTAAATTGTGCTTGATGTATTTTGTAACTTTGTGTATTCTGGAAATAGGAATAAGAAGAGGAGCGAAAATGAAGATTTATGACTTTGCCGCAAAGGATACTGAGGGGAAAGAAGTGTCGATGGGGAAATATGAGGGGAAGGTGCTTCTGATCGTTAATACTGCTACCGGATGTGGCTTTACGCCGCAATATGAGGGACTGCAGGAGCTTTACGATAAGTATCATGAAGAGGGTTTCGAGGTGCTGGATTTTCCATGTAATCAGTTTGCGAATCAGGCGCCTGGAACGGCAAAGGAAATCAATAATTTTTGTAAGATTCATTACAATACGGACTTTCAGAGATTTGAGAAGGTTGATGTGAGCGGGAAGAATGCGTTGCCACTGTTTGATTATTTGAAGGCGCAGAAGAAGGGAATGATGGGCGGGGTGATCAAGTGGAACTTCACGAAGTTTTTGGTAGATAGAAAGGGGAATGTGGTGGGGCGCTATGCGCCTACGAAGGAGCCAAAGGCAATTGAGACAGACATCAAGAAGGCGCTGGAGGCGAAATGACGAACGATGCTTTGAAGCTTGAGAATCAGCTGTGTTTTCCGCTTTATGCGGCCGCACGGAAGGTTGTGAAGGCATATACGCCGTATTTATCGAAGATTGGGCTAACGTATACGCAGTACATTGTGATGATGGTGTTGTGGGAGCAACAGGCTTTGAGTGTGCAGGAGTTGGGCAATCGGCTCTCCTTGGACTCGGGGACGCTTTCGCCGCTACTGAAGCGTCTTGAGGAGCAGGGATATTGTGAGCGGCGCAGGCTTGAGGCGGATGAACGCGTGGTCGAAGTTATGGTGACGGAGAAGGGCACGGGGCTTAAGAAGAGGGCTTCGGGAATCCCCGAGGAGATGAAGAAGTGTATGAATCTTAGTCAGGAAGAGGCTATGACGCTGTATGGGTTGCTATATAAGATAATGTAGCTCTTGCGGATAGGGCAATAATTAACCCCCGTTCTGGCGACGGGGGTTAATTTTATTTTGATTATTGTTTTTAGTATCTTGGCGAAAGTTCGCGTTGGTATGTGGTGACTGCTTGCGAGAAGCGTGATGCTTGGTTGTATGCCCATAGATACGTATCGGGACGTAGATTGAATATCTCTGCCGCTTGAATCGATGCGTTGCCCACGCCTGCACCAGCATTGCGGTTGAGGATTAGCTCCTTAGCGTATACTGGACCATTGATATATAGTTGCGATGAGCATGGTACGGAGTTTGTCTGTTTGGGGATAGTGTATCCGTTGCCAACTTGCGATGCGGACAGGTCAGAACAAGTGTTAATGCTATTGTTGCTGCTTCCTCCCTTTTCGCCGGAGATTAGCCATGCGTCAATTTGAGTTACGTTGCTCTTGATGTTGATGCCATTTGCGAAGATGATCATCTGAGGCAACTCGGCAATGTTGCTGTAGCTTTCGTTGTTGCAGCTATTGCCGGACCCTGATCCGTATTTTAGGTTTCCGCCGATGGTTAGCGAGCCAGACACATCTATAACGAAGGTGTTGCTGTTTGCAACGTTGCCTTTATTCATACAGTACGATGCGGATATCGTGGCGTTCCCATCGATCTTTATGTACTTCGCGCCATTTTCGAGAGTTTTGAAAGTACTGAAGTCGATATTGGTACTATTTTGGGTAACTGCGCTGCTCGAGTCTGTATAGCGTGCGATTAGGCGGTTTAGGATTGTTGTGCCGAGTGAGTTGATCGATGAGGCGCCTGTGACCTTGTCGGAGCATCGGTCGTTGCTGAAGGTTTGGGTTGAATAGGTGCAGGTATCTGCTTCCGTGGTGTAGAGTACGTTTGGATATCCGCCCGGAAGTGCCGTGGAACTAGTGAGGTCTCCACCGTTATTTGAGCCATAGCCAAATCCTGCACCAGAGGCGAAGCCAGATATGTAGCCTTTTGCGATTGTTTCATATTCTGTAAATGAACCAAATACTCGGCGAGCGCCGCTGTTTACTAGGCCGCTCTGTAGGTTGTTGCCGCTGCCGAAGTCGCCAAAGTTGTAGCTAACTGATTTTTTAGTCTGAGAAGTTGTGATGCCGCCAGTCGTGTACGCGCCAGCGCTAAGGAACTGTACTGTAGGTTTTTTGGTAATGGTGCGGCAGGTTGGCTCAGAATAGTTCCAGTAGGTACCGCTATTGATGTCGAGCGCGGTATCGTTAGTGCCGGCAGCGCCGCTAGTGAAGTTGTGGCTGTCGCTTGGCCATACACCAACGGCTACGCAGAACTTCGTACCAATCTCGGCGTCCGGTACGGCCAGGTCGCCGCTAAAGACGTTTTCGATTGCGCCGTTTAGGCTACCTTCGTCGTTTAGTTGTACTGTGCCGGAGCGATATACGCTTAGGCATTTTGACGCGCCTTGATTGTAGTACGAGCAAGCCAACTTGGAGCCGGTGCCGGTATATTTGTCGTTTGCGTGTGCGATGGAGTTAAAGCTGGTATCTGGAGCTACCGTGAACGCAACTACTTCATATACGGAATTTTTGCTGATGGTAGCATATTCATTGGTAGATACGTCTGTGTTGGTGCGCTTGTTGACGTCAATGGTGACATTTACGCCGTATTCGCCACCGCCATAAAGGATATCTTGGGAGGTGCTGACGTTAGTTTTCGTAGTGTAGTTGAATGGAATTTTGACCTGTGCGATCTGTTTTGCGCCTTGGCTTGACGTAGTGTTTATTGGGTAATATTTGTAATCACGAGTGCCATATGATGGATCTCGCTGGCACCAGCCACATCCGGTAGAAGATGCTGTGTAGCATTTTCGGACGCGCGTACCTGCGGAGTACTTGCCGCCCCTCATGTCTTCGTAGGAGTGCGTTGTGTTGTTGGCGTATGCGTTTTGGACGCTACAGGTACAGGAGCCGCCAGAGTCGGTGTTGTGGGTATTCTGCCAGGATTTTACGTCGTTCCATGTGAGGTTTTGCTCGATGATTTTGCCAGCGTCGGAGTTGGTTGAAGCTTTCTTTGCGGAGTTGCAGTTTGCTGGGACTGTAGTACTGGTAAAGTCTGGGATTTGATAGCCGCTTGTTTTGAATTGAGGGAAGCCTCGGTCCGTTGCGTAACACGAGTATGTGGACGATGAATTGTTGCTCGGTGAGTAATAGGTGAACCAGTAATTGCCCGACTCGTCTGGTGTGCCGGAGCTTGCCTTGCTGCTGCCCTGAGTCACCGTGAATGCTTGAGTAGTCCCACCGTTTAATGTGTTGCCGAATAAGTATTTGCCGCCACTTGTGGCCGGAGTGGTGAGGGCTGTAATTGTTGCTGTATTTGCCGTTGAGGGCTTTACGTCGTCGCTCGGTAAGGTAGTCGATACCCCGTTGTCTCTACTTCCGCGCACGTTTTGTGCGCCAAAACAAAGGGTATGAGTGAACTTCACTGTGTCTCCTGGTTTTGCCCACACGAATGCTGCCGTGCTGGTTGTGCCGTCTGTGTATTTCCAGGTGCCGTCTTTTGTTAGGTTGACTACGCCAGAGCGAGCTTGCGTGCCGCCATATTCAAGCGAGTAGTCACTGTTTGGGAGTGGACAGGTTTGTGGGCACGTGCCTAACTCTTCGCAGGTTTTTGGCGCGTCCGATATGGTAATGACCGCACAGGCTTTTGATGACCATGTGCCACCAGACCATTTTCCGGCGCCTTCGTATTTGTAGTTTTCCACAACCGTGACTTTTTCACAGATGGTGTAACTTCCAGAAGTAGCGGCTGATGGGAATGCGAGCTGGTATGTGTGTGACGGGACAATAGAGATGGCTGTGTTTGCTACGTAGGAAGAATTCGCGCTGAACGTATAGGATGATGCCGGATTACTGCCGGTTATTGTCGGGGTTACTGAGCCGGACTTTGTTTGTTCGAGAGTGATGGAGCGCTGGATCGTGACATTCTGCTCAACATTTGAAGTGTATCGAGCGTCATGGCTGAACCGAACGTAGACTGTTCCGCCAGCCGTGGTCGTTGCCGCCATGTTCGCGACGCCGTCTTTTTGCCAGCTGGTAGTTTTATACTCCGAACCATTGTTGCCGGCGTGAACGTTTGATTGCGTTTGAACTTCACCATTGCTGTCTGCGGGCCAACCGCAAAACCAGCCGAGGCTGCTCTGCGAATCAGACATGCTCCACTGCCTGCCGGTTGCTGGATCGTTCTTTGGACTAAATTTTGGATTTTTTAATGCGTCGGTGAGTGCTTTCTCTGCATCGGCCCAGCTTGCACCTTGATTGGCGGCATAGTTCATGCCTCCACCGAAGAATTCGCTTACGAAAGACGAGGACGCTCCGCCATATCCGATAGAACCAATGCCCACTTGCTGTCCAGCAGTGATGCCTTGGCTTGGTTTATTGGCGAATGCGACCATGGCATAGCGCCAGTAGGTGCCGGCTTCGGCACATCCTGTAATTTCGCCACCTGGAGCATAGCTGGAGTAATGAGGTACACTTACTCGGTCGGCAGCAATTTCCGCGGCGGTCATTGTATACTCGCGCCATACCGCGCCGTAACACGTAGCTAGAGTCCAGCCAGCTTCCATACAGCCAGATGAGCCACCGCTACCACCACCACCACCGGCGCTACCGCCACCATTTGCGGCGACAATTGTACCGACGCCAATAATTAGCGGTCCGAGCAACGAGCAAACGGTTGCTATGCTGAAAATTAGTTTTGTTCTTTTTTTCATTGCTATTCTCCTACCGTTGTTGCTTCTTTTGGCAATTCATTTATTTTGTCGCTGTAAGTTTGAGCGGATGCGTCGTTGCCTATAGCGCGGTATGCAAAAACAAATTGCAGATATAGTTCGTAACGCTGCCTATCAGTCAGAGGAGATTCATCAATATCTACTAGGCCTTCAATGGCAACTTGTTCCCCGCCATTGTTTGTTGCGAAGTTGGCCCGGACGATCTTTAATTCGAATGCTTTGTTGGCGTCTGTAGTCTCGGTGATTTTTGTGTCGAGAAAGGCGATCGCGTCAACAAAGGCGCTATCGGAATCTGAATAGAGTATGTCGTAAGCTTCACTGGAAATATCCGTTACTTCTTGGCTCCAGCCAGTTTCAATATTGTTTTCGCCACCTGTGCCTGAGTTTGGCTTACTCCAAACGGTTAGCCAGAGAACTAGTACGACAATGCAAATTACTACCGCAGCGGCTACGCCGATAACTATGAACTTTCGTTTTCCTTCGAACATGCGTTTGAAAAAATCCTTCGTCGGGCTTTTCTTAACTCTGCCGGAAAAATAATCAATGTCACTTTTGTTGTTTATATTGTTTGATTTGAATTTGATGTCGTCTGGTGACGCGTCACTTGTATTCATGCTCTCCCTTCGTTCCCTTTAATTTAAACATAACCCCTAATAATTTGAAATCCTTTTTTCTATCAGTATGGAAAAAGCGCCCATTGCTGGGCGCTTAATTTTAAGGTGCTGTTAAGAAAAGATTACTGTTGGCCCTTAATAGTTAGAGCATTTTAGGATTAGAGCCTTCAAGTCTTCCATATTGTAGATCTCTCCCGACTCAACCGATACTTGATAGCTAGTGTAGGTCACTACCGTATACCTCCAATAGTCATATCCGGCCCCGAGTCTGAGTCCTAGAGTCTTGCAGTTCCCGGTGCTGGCATTTCTGATGTTGATTTGCCATCCTCCTGCCGAGTCCGTGTAATCTTCGACCGAAGAGAAGCCGACCGAAAGTGCGTATTCTCTGACCTCCTGACAAATTTTATTGCTCAAGAAGTCTTCAGAGCCCGGCGTGGGGACTACTGCGGGGTCGCCAATCGCGGTAAGTCCGAGGCCTTCGATGTTCGTATAGATGTCGAATAGCTTTGCTGCTTGTGCGCGGGTTAGAGAATCGTTGGGTCGATACGTTCCGTCCGGAAATCCTGAGATGACCCCTGCTTGCTGTAGGGCGCCGATAGCTTTTTGATACTCAGTTCCAAGTTCTCCGATGTCAGGGAAGACAATTGCTTCGTTGACTTGGGGGAGAGTGGCTCCGAGCTTGTTAGCTAGGCGGTAGAGTACCAATGCGACATACTTGCGGTCCGCGGTTGCGTTGGGATAGCAGTAGATTCCGTCATCTTTGGCTGTGCCGTTTATGATGTCGTTTGCCACCATCCAATAAACGGCGTCATGGTACCACTCGCCTTTGGGTGCGTCGACGATGGTTTTGGCCGTGGTGCTAGGAAGTTGGTTCTGGTATGCGTTGTAGCAGATCTGAGCGACCTGTGCTCGAGTGAGCGTGCTTTCGGGCGCAAACTGGTTGTTGCCGATGCCTTGCATGATCTTTTTGGTCGTGCATGCTTTAATGCTGTCTGCTGCCCAGTGCGTGTCGGGAACATCGGTATAGCCTGAAGCGTTTGCTGCGAAGGCTGGTACGGATATTCCGATGACCATTGATAGCGTCAATAACAGTACTAACAGTCTTTTCATAGTTCTTACTCCTTTTCAAAGTGCGATTTACGGCAGCGCCGTATGACCAAGTTATAGCATGATTGGGGGCATTTACCAAGCATGAACGAGTTGTGAAAACGCTAGTGTTGTAATTTTTACAACTATTTATGTCGATAAGCATATGTGGTATTATTGGATAGTTACATTGAAGGAGGCATTGGTGCAGGTTCGGCTCAGGCGCAGATCGATAAATTGGGGTTACTTTCTAATTTTTCTTATGCTTATCATGACGGGCTGTTTACACAGAGCGGTATCTGCCGCTGCGGGCATATCGTCGGTAAGTCCGAATCTGGGGCATGTGTCGGGCGGTACGAGCGTCGTAATTAAGGGTGAGGGCTTTGGCTCTGGTGGATTGATTCAGTCTAGCGTAGTAAATTATGGATATACGGGAGCGGTTCAAACTTACACGGCGCCTCGTGATGGCGTATACAAACTTGAAACTTGGGGAGCTCAGGGCGGAAATGCTCCTACTGGATTGGGAGGATATTCTGTTGGTGCGGTTTGGTTGACTGCTGGTACGGTGCTGTATCTTTATGCTGGTGGTCAGGGGAGCACTAGGACAAGTGGCTTGCAGGATGGTGGGTTCAATGGCGGTGGCGGATTATCATCCAATACGGCAACTAGCAGAACTACAGGCGGAGGAGCTTCGGATGTAAGAATTGGCACTAATAGCTTGTATGCTCGAGTTATTGTTGCTGGGGGAGGAAGTGGGACTGCTAACTCGGGGAGTGGGGGCGGAGCTGGTGGTGGATCGAGTGGAGTAGGCTCGTCTGTGGGGACGCAAATTGCAGGAGGTTCTTCGGTCGGTACGGTCGCGAACGGCGCGGCTTTGCCTAGTTTTGGGGTAGGCGGATACGTAAACTCGTCGGGTGGCGGCGGCGGTGGTTGGTATGGCGGCGGTACGAGTGGCGGCGGCTCAGGGTGGGTATATACTGCGGCTACATTTTCGGTCTGGCAGGCTGGTAATTCTGCGGATGCGGCTGGCTGGTTGCTGAATCCAAATTATTATTTGAGGGATGCCCAGACGATTGCTGGAAATGCCTCAATGCCGAATCCGTCTGGGGGCACAATGACTGGCAGGACTGGGGATGGCTATGTGCGGATAACGGCGCAGGCGAACGTAAAGCTTGGGACTGTTTCTTCTGGATATTCTGATTGTGTGGTGGCTTCGTGGACCGATACTGAGATCCGCTGTACTACGACGGCTCATTCTGCTGGATTAGTGGATGTGGTGGTTGAGACGGGTTTGGCGAACTACTCATTAGGCTCTTCATTCACATACTATGACTATCTAGGCTCATTGAGTATGTCGCCCGTGGCTGGAACTTCTGGAGGCGGAACAATTGTTCGTGTGTCAGGAGCGAATATTGGATTGCAGTCCTCACTCGTGATTACGTTTGATAAGAATGGGACGCCCGCAAGCTGTACGAATATCGTGGTGATAGATGCGAATACTGTATCGTGTGTGACTTCAGCGCATACGAAAGGTCTAGTGGGAGTAACTGTTGATACGAACGTAGAATCGGTGACGCTTCAAGATGCCTATACTTATGTTGATACAACTTTGGCGCTGTATTTGGGCGGGAGCGTAGATTTGGACTTGGTGCCTACGGGGAATACTATTTCTTCAAAAAAGGACACCGCGACCGTAGTGACGAATAATCCTAGCGGATATATTCTGCAGATTTCGATGGTATCAAGCGAACAGGCTTTGCTAAAAGACGGGAACGACCAGACGAATAAAATTAATCCCGCGACGACCAATACGCTCGGTGCAAATGAATGGGGAATTTCATTGACTAATGTGGCTGGATCGTGGATGGCGGTGCCGACTTTGTCGAGTCCGTATATATTGAAGCAGAGTAATGTAGCGACAGCAGATTCGGGTGAGGCGACTGACATTTGGTATGGAGCTAAGGTAGGGTTTGATATGGCTGCTGGAAGCTATACCGGAAAAGTTGTGATTACGGCTGTTCCGCGATCGTGAGTCGCGATCGTTCATAGGAAAATGAATAATTGGATGCCTTCGACATTTTAAATATATGTGTTGTATGGATGAATTAGCTATAGTATAATCATAAGCAATATTGGAGACGAACGGAGGATAACGTCATCAGAAAATTTGCGGTACCTATATTTCTTACTTCGGTGTTTTTGAGTCTTTCTTGTCTTGGAGTAAATGAGGTATGGGCGGATGCGCTTACTCCTGGTGTGGCTGGGGATGTTTACGATGGGGTGAATTTGCGGGGTCTTGTTGGTGACAATATATATTATGGCGCGTACGATCACGCTAGGTCGGGGAAGTCGACTGGTTTTGGCTGGGGCGTAGAACGTTGCGATACTTGCAGGGGCTATGATGGTTATGAAACGCCGATTCTTTGGCGAGTTTACGGCGAAGAAGATAGCGAGGGCTTGATAACTTCTGTGAGTGAATATATTTTGGACTCTGCTGGTTTTAGCACGCAGAATACGGAGAAATCTACAAGCTGGGCGGGCAACAATGTGCGTATTGGCGCGGGAGATTATTTGGGGGATGCTTGGTATCGTCAGGACAGCACGCCGCTTTTGCGTGAGTGGCTGGAAATAAATTTCATGAACATGTATGATGCCGGAAAAGGCATTCAGGCAGAAAAAGTAGTGGCTAGTAGTTCGAATGTAAGTACAAAATATATTGATAGAAGATCAAATGCTGAGTACGTGATACCGCCGAGTTCTTCGGAATGGTATATGTGGTACGCGTATACTGGCGTGAGGTGGCCACACGTAGTAAGTGACGCGACTGTCTATGTGCCACATGGGATGTGGGGTTCTTCGGACAATGGACTATATTGGAGCGCGAATGGCGTACACTCAAGTGCATACAAAATTGCAGATGGGGCCGAGGATGCTATGGTAGCGCAAATTAAATATGACGATGGGGCGGAGTCACAGATGGTGTACTGGACAAGATCGCCGAATTCCGACTCGTCGGTTTATGCGTATGTCGTGAAGCAGGTCAGGAATAGTACAGAAGACTATTTTAGGACTTACTCTAATGTTTTTGGTAATGATGAAGCGGGAGTTCGGCCGATTTTTAAGATGGATCCGCAGCAGATAATAATGACGCACGAGATTGTCGATGAGATGAAAAAGTCATCGGATATTATGACGGATAAAATTTCTAATGACGACTGGAATTATGCGGCTTCTTCTAGCGACGTATCGAATTATAAACTAACGATATTGAGCGAAAACGTTTCGTTGGATTCATTAACAAATGTTGATGGTACGTCGATATTGGGCGAAAGTAGTTTACCGATGGATTTGACGAGTGGGTTGGCGCTGAAGAGCGATAATTACGATGGCGATTATTTGGCATACAAGATTGTCGAAGAGGATGAAAACGGAGCACGTGAGGTAGTCGCGTATGGTACAAATAAAGGCTCTGGTGCGCTAGAAATTTTGAATATCTCAAACATTAAAAATGAAGTTAGTGGGACTGCAGAGTTTGAAAGTGGCGGCAACTATACGCTGTATGTGTGGGCGCAGGCAGAAGACGCTTCGGGGCAAGTTGGCGAGAGTATTCATAGTTATGAAGGTAGTGCGCTGAGGGTTTTTTCTTTGGAAATTGAGGGTGAATCGAATGGCGTTGAAGAAGAAAAATATGTAGTGCTTTATGATGGCAATGGGCATACGTCTGGAAATTCGCCGGTAGACGGACAAGATTATATCTTGAGCGATCAGGCAATTATTCTTGGGCAAGTTTCATTAGTGAAAGACGGGCATGAGTTTATTGGTTGGAATACAGAAAGTGACAATAGTGGTACTTTGTATGCTGAGGGAGACAGAATAGAAATAGTTGGCAATATGACGCTATTTGCTCAATGGACGACGAAAGAAGTTGAGGTCGAAACACTTCCGCCGGATGTTCCGAACACAGGGTGGGGCATAGCGGACGTGAACGCCGGCCATCTTTCGGTGGTTGGACTTGGTTTGGTTGTGGCTGTTGTGTGGGTCGGCAAAAGAATGTATCGGATAAAGTGAATCTGAGTTAAATTTATCGTTTCGCCTTGACGCGCTTTTCTGGGGTTTTAGATTTTTTATGGCGCAGGGTAATTAGCCAAGTTGCGATTATGCAGGCGCCAGTGATTATTGCGGAAGTGACGATGACTGGAGTGACGCCGTTTGCGTTTGGGTTTATGAATGGGTATGGATAAAACCCGTCATATGCGCCGCGGAGAAGTGAACATACTAGGTAAACTAAAGGATACAGTAACCAGAGTAGAGCTCGGCTGAAGCGGAGTTTTTTGATAGGGGGGGTCAATAAGCCAGTCAAGAACAAGTACGACTGGCATGATTTGGTGTAGTACTGTGTTGTCCCATGGTATGGTTGCGAATTGGCTGGTGTCGAGGTTGGACAAAAGTAGCGCAAATACTACGCCTGTTAGTGCCATAAAGAGCGTGGCACCGCCCCTAAGATAGTCAACCCAGCGAGGCTGGACGTTTCGGATTATTACGACGGCGCTGCAGATTAAGCTGACTGCCGCGATGACGTTGCTTTGAATGGTGAAATAGCTGAAGAATGTAATTGGGTTGAAGGTTCCGCGCGAGATATAAATTGCGATATCTGTGATGAGCGCGCTCAGTCCCAGAAGGGCGAATAGTATTTTGTATGTTGCGAATATTGGTTTGTGCTTATGCTTAATCATGCGTCTAGTATAGCACCTTAAACTGTGTTGTATAAAAACGGCGACGGAATTGAGGCGTGCCAAGTACGGGCGTGAAATAGCTTTATAATAAAGCGTTATCCCTCTTGTAAATTTAGCATAAGTGGTATAATGAATACATGAGAATAAAGAGGTACATGTTGGGTGGACTTGCTGAGCTATCCTTCAGAGCAAAGATGTGCCTTATGGTCCCTATGGTTCTGCTATTAACGGTTCCAGTTGTAGCTTATTTGTCGGATCGTATGGGTCAGTCCATTTCTGCGACTGCTGGCTACATAGAGGTACAGATCGATAATCAGCGTATTGAGACTACAGACGTAGGCAATGTGACGGCTGATGAGCTGCTCGCGAATCCGAGCTATGCAAATACGAAGACAGTCAACAATTGGACGACAGCAGATGTAAATACTTTTTCGTATACGATAGAGAGTACCGGTACGAACGCCATTGAGGCTTCGAGTACGTGGTATCTCGCGTGGGACGCGCCGGAGAGTGATAATAGCTGGAAGTATCAAGAGGCATATTATATCTATGTTTATCCTGCCGACATGAGCGACGACGCCATAATGAACGATATTATGAATAACTGGGGCAATGCAGCTACTGTGAGGGTGTGCAACCCGTACGTTGCGGGTGAATGTGATGGCGGTTGGCCTACGACGGATGAATATTTTTACTTACCGAATGAGGCTCAGACTGCTGAGAATTATCGACACGGTTTGAAATTTCAGATGCCTAATTCCGCCATATTGAATGGGAGTGCAGAGGTCGTGCCGCAGGCTAATGGGCAGACATCGCAGACCTATACATATAAAGTAGTGTTTGGCTCATCTTACGACACGAATAAGCTTGATCCGGCATGGTTTACGGATTTATTTTCTGGATTGGATTTTCGGTTTGATGTAGTTGTAGACGCTAAGGGCGTTAATACTCAGAACTGGACAGACTCAGACGCGACGGATTATTTGTTAACGAACGCCCAAATTGATCCCAATGCCTCAATCTTCCCGCCAGATGGGCAGGTGACGTATACGCTGAATTCATCCGGGAATCTAGTTGCGACGATTAATGTGAATAAGCCGGTATCTGCTAGTAATGGGTATAGTTGTGTGCCGTCGTCCACTCCTCCGAATACTACTTACGTTTGCACGAAAACATATAGCCAGAAAGTCGCAGACGAGACGGTAACGCTTACCGCAATAAATGATGGAGTGGGTATGAGCAGTGATGTAGTGGTGTATGCGAGCCCATTTATTACGACTTGGAGCACGCACGGGCAGCCCAATAACGCTTCCATTTTCTGGCGCGATGAACGTTTCTGTGGACTGGGGAGATGGCTCGATCGTAAATTACGGGGCTACATCGGGACCGCTAACTCACTCGTATTCTTCGGCTGGCCCATATACCGTTACGGTATATGGCGCGATACAAAATATCGACCTTTACAACAATAGTACCTCTAAAAATAATTTGATTTCGGTGAATGCTTGGGGAGCTACATCTACTGTGGTGTACAACTTTGCAAACGCAACGGGACTGACGAGCGTAGCGAAACCAGATAGTCGCACGTTTGCAGAGACTACCTCGATTGCGCGTTTGTTCCAGGGCTGTTCGAGTTTTACTGGCCCAATCCCGAGCGGATTTTTGTCTGGAGCGACGAAGCTAACGGATGTATATGGGATTTTTATGCAGACGCCCGCATTGATCGGCACGAGTATCCCGAGCGATCTATTTTCGTATAGTCCTGAACTTGAGCAGGTAAGGGCGGCGTTTACGGAGGCTGGTTTTTCTGGGCAGATACCCGCTGCCTTGTTCGCTAGCAACCCAAAGTTAACTGGTTTTTCAAATACGTTTGAGAAAACATATAATCTAACGGGTACTGTGCCGGCAACATTGTTTAGCAGTAACCCCATTGCGGGGGATTTTGCGTATACGTTTGCAAGCTCTGGCATAACGGGACTTTCGGCAGGGCTGTTCGACAACAACCCAAGCGCAACGTCCTTTGCCGCTACTTTTGGCTGGTGCACGAGCTTGACGGGGACTATCCCAACGGGTTTATTCGCGAACAATAATGAAGCAACAGACTTCTCCAATCTTTTCGCATATACGAATTTGACTGGCGCGATTCCAGCGGGACTGTTCGACAATAAAACCAAGGTCACGACTTACGAGAGTGCGTTTGAAAATATGAAAGGGCTGAATGGCGCATTGCCAGCACGCTTGTTTGCGGACAGTCCGAATGTCACGAGCTTTAAGTCAACCTTCGCTTGGAACGAATTTATGACGGGCAGCATCTCGAGTGATTTCTTTGGCAACAAACCATTGGTGACGACTTATGAGCAGGTTTTTGCGGGTAACACATCGCTAAGCGGAGTGATTCCTTCTACGTTGTTTGCTGGTAGTCCAAAAGCCACGAATTATCGGGAGGCCTTTATCTGGGGTAAGTTTACCGGAAGCATTGAGCATCTATTTGACCATTTGTCCTCTGGCAACGTGGTGATATCCGGGCAGACGCTGAACTTTGAACGAACTTTTATGGGGAATGCAAACTTGACTGGCTCGGCGCCGGCGCTGTGGAACTTAACTCCAACCCCAATTGGTACTGGATGTTTCTACGAGTGGACGAACTTTGATAATAAAGCATCTATTCCAAGCAGCTGGAAGACGGATCAGTAGCGTAAGAGCGCTGCGAAGCCGCAGTGCTTCTCCAAAATTATGAGAATTAACTGATTTTTTGTCACGAATACGCAGTTCGTTAGTCTTATATGTATAGGGGCGCGCGAAACCCTTATCGCGAAACCGGTATTATGAGCATAATGGAGAGATCAATAATGTGAAAGAATTTGAAGGTATATACGATGAGTTTTTTCTTGATGTATATAAATACATAGTTAAACTAACGAGAGATCCGAGTATCGCCGAGGATATAGTGCAAGATACTTTCATCAAAGCACTTGGCTCGCTTGATAGCATAAGGGATGAAACAAAAATAAAGTCTTGGTTGCTCAGCATAGCGAAGAATACCTATTTGTCGCGCGTTTCTAGGGATGCAAAAACGATTTCTTTGCAGGATATAGAGGTTATCAGCCTAAAAGATCAGTATGCGGAGCTTGCGGATAAAGATTCTGCCAGATGTGTTCGCAAAATACTGCACGAGATGAAGGAGCCGTACAAAGAAACGTTCTATTTGAGAGTTTTTGCTGGGCTGTCTTTTAGGGAGATTGCTGAAGTTTTCGAGAAGAATGAGGATTGGGCAAGACAAACATTTCATCGTTCAAGATTATTAATTAAGGAGAAAATGTAATGGAAGAGAATGAGAAAGCTAAGAAAAATATATTAAAGGGGGTGAATCGGAAAATACGATGGCGAGTGATAAAGGTAGCAATTGCGTCGATCGTTGTATGTTTACTTGCGGGCGCAGTAACGTATTATTTCCTCTACGTGCGTCAAATACCTTTGGAAGCTTCTAGGTTTACGAACGTGCGCATTGATAGGAAAGAGCAAACTATCAATCAGATTAGTGACGATAAGCTGCCGTATAATGAGCTTAAATATTATATGACGAGCATATGGGAAGTATCACTATATGCGAATAGGCAGTATTACTTAGAAGAAAATAGCGATGACAAAACTGCGTCGATATACTTCTATTTTTCGCAGACTCATATGCAGCAAGTTGAGGCCGAGAGAGACTCGAATAATACGCGGAAGGTGCTAGACCAGTTTGCCGCGGAAGGTGGTGCGGAGTATATGAGAGAAACTGCAAATATTACTGTTGAGGGTATGGACGGGGTTAATTCGGTTGGGCTGGTGACTCCGGAATTGTTCCATACTGATTTGGATGGCGTGCTGAAGGATATTACGAAGGTGTATTACTTAGTATATGACTTTGACAATTTCGATCAGCAGGGTTTTGATAAGGCGAAGAGCGGGGCCGTGCTGCTTTGGGAAAAGTAGATATTCGCGGGCTATATTAGATGAAAAACGGGGCATAATGTATGAGTTACTGCCCCGTTATTTCTTATTTTGTGGCGGATAGTATTATTTTTTCGATTTGCTCTTCTTTGATTTCTTGATTTGTTTTTTGCGTTCTTTACTTGCTTGCTCAATTCGGTTTCGGATGTCTTGGAGAGCTGAAGAATATTTTGGAAAGGTAAGTTTGGGAAATGCCTTAATGACGCGACGTTGGTTGCGAGTGAGGGCTTGCTCGATGGACTTATTCAATTGCGTACTGATTGCTTCGAGTTTGGTTTTTAGTTTTGCGACGTTCCAGATAGTAAATGCGCTGTCGACAAGAAAGGCGACAAGGATTATCACCGCCAATGTTACGAGCTGAGGGTCGGGAATTATTGAGAAAAATGACATAAGAGTTGGTTGAATGATTTTTATTACAACAACCGAGAGAACGCCGAATATCAACGAGTTTGCAATACAGATTCTTCCGTTGATGTTGAGAAAACGATGAGAGTAGTCCCACCAGCGGGCATTAAAGAGTTTTTCCATTATCCATGAGGTGAAGTATTCAAGTGCGGACGTTAATATAATTGATATTAGAAAGAGTACGACGATGTTTTGAATAGATCCTAAAATGAGTACCATTGAAATAGCACCAACGCCGTAGATTGGGCAATATGGGCCGTTCAGGAAACCTCTATTGACGAACTTTTTTTCCTCGATGGAACAGACTATGGTTTCTGCTATCCAACCGATAATACTGTAAAGCAGGAAGCAAAGGAAGTAGATTGATAACTGGTGGACCATGTATCTAATTATATGTTGAGCGGGGCTATAAGCATAGCCTGGTTTATCTGGCGACCGTTATTTGAAAAGCGACTGGTGGAGGGGACGCTGTGTCTTCAAAACCAGCCCGCTTTGTTAAGAAAAATCGCGCTTACACTAGTGGAGTGCAAAGATCGGGACGTTTTTCGCGTAAATCCTAGTCCGAAGTTTTTTGATCATACTCGCTTCTATCACTTTGAGAAACAGCGTCCAAATGATCGGCTAAAAAAGAACCAAACTAAACCAGTATTACCAGATCAATTAGTTAAGGAAATAAAACGAAGCCGCCGTGATATTCTTCGTGATACGCATGCGTGAGGACGGCCACAATCTCGGAGGTTTTAGTAATTTATAGGAAGCAGTGATTTTATATTAGTTCCCTAAATCTCCATTCCTGGCGAAATGATAATACCTGCCGTTCCAGCCGTTTCTCCGCTTTTTACGTCCGCAACCTTGTAAAAATTCATAAAGTATGCTATAATATAGATATACAGTCAGATAATAAACCGCGTGACGGATTGTCTCTGTTGAACATTTATAGTTTGGTTACTTAGAAAAGGAGTGAGTTATTTGCTTAGGACAACAATAGTCCCCCGAACGCACCAAGAAGAATGCCTATTTGCTCTCGAGAATGCAAGAGTTGAAGGCGCTGACAAAGCCCTCGTCATTATGGCGAGTGGCCTCGGTAAGACCATTATGGCAATCTTCGACGCCAAGCGTTTTATCGAAGAGTATGGTGGCAGAGCGCTCATACTGTGCCATCGAAATGACATTCTCGACCAGCTTAAAAAAGAGTTCGAAGAAGTTATGGAAGTTTTAGAAGCCGAATACACATTCGGCATGTACAATGGCGCCAAAAAGACGCAAGACAAGGTCGATTTCCTATTCGCTAGCTTCCAAACCATGAGTAAAGACTTCCGACGTACAGGGTTCGCAGCGGATGAGTTCAGCTACATCATAGTAGACGAAGCTCATCATGCGCCAGCTCGCACATTCTATTCCACGCTCAAGTACTTCCAGCCATTATTCCTCCTCGGCATGACCGCCACACCCGACCGTAAGGATAAAGCCGATTTAAACGTCATCTTCGGGCGCACAGTTTACGAACTCAGGTTCCCTGAAGCCATCGCAAGAAAGTTATTAGTCGAACCCAAAGTCCGTCTACTCATGGATGAAGTGGCCGTTTTGGGCGAAATCTATTGGAAAGAAGCAAAGCAAAAGATCTCAGCTAGCGAGCTCAACAAACGTATGTTCGCCAAGATTAGGGATAAGGCTATTGTCGAGATAATAAAAGAAGAGACTCAGGTTATAGAAGACCCACGCATGGTCATCTTCTGTCGAGGAGTCAAACACGCCGAGAATATCGCCTCCCTTATAAAGGGTGCGGTGCTGTTCCATAGCTACCAACACCGACTCCCCAAGGAACAAGCCAAGCGCAATCTCCAGGCGTTCCGTGACGGCGACGCAAAGACTATCGTTGTCATCGACAAGCTAAATGAGGGCATCGATGTTCCCGAGATTAACGTCATAGTCAATCTCCGGCAGCTAGGTTCGAGAATCACAACCGAACAACAACTTGGCCGTGGTCTCAGGAAAATACCAGGCAAAGAGTTTGTCCTGGTCCTCGACTTCGTCGCGAACTGTCAACGCCTTAAGATGTACTGGGAGATGGACAGAGATGTCCGGAATTTCAAAAAAGTTCACCCAGATGACCTGAAGGAGCGCGGCGGCGGAGATGGGGGAAGCTACGACGTTACTGGCCTCAACATCACAACCAACAAACCCGAATTCCAGCGCGAAGACATGGATCTAATGACTTTAATCAGCCAAATCGCTGCGATGACTGAGCCATACACGGACGAAGAGCTAATCGGCCAGTTGCAAAGATGGAGTAATGAGCACGAAGGCAGGGCTCCAAAGATGGAAGAGGTCGATGCTGACCCCACGATGGCCTGTGCTAGGACTTTCTCTGATAGATTTGGAACATACGTCGCGGGTCTAAAAGCCGCGGGTCTTAATCCAGAACGGATCAGAGAATGCATTTTTACGGACAGAGTGATAATCGACATGCTCCAAAAGTGGTCTATCAACCACGAAGGTAGGACACCTACGGCAAATGAGATCGATTCGGACCCATCTCTGCCGAGTACTAGCCCATTAAGAAAAGTGTTCGGTACTGTGAGACTAGCCTGCGAAGCAGCCGGCTTAGTTTCCAACAAAACTGGGGGACAGCCAAAAATTCTTCCCAGCAAAGAGGAGATAATCTGTCAAATTCAAAATTGGTCAAAAGAACATGAGGGCGAGGTGCTTACCAAAAGAAAATTAGATAGTGCACCCTGCATGGCAAGCTACCTAGACGTATTAAAAGTTTTTGGGTCCTTAACTGAAGCAAAAAAAGTAGCTGATGCAAAAATGAAAGAAGATGAATACAATAATGAACCTTTGATCGCTCATTTATTGCGTAAAGCTGACCAGCTCGGAGGGCGTACTCCTAAAGCAGCTGAAGTCGAAAGCGACAAAACTATGCCCTGTTTAAGAGTATTTCGTAGAGCTTTTGGTTCGTATGCGGCTGCGTGTATGGCGGCTGGGATGGAACCAAATAAAAAGGGCAAGAAAAAAAAGTAGCCAAACTGATAAACCCGCGATTGTTCGCGGGTTTTTCATGCCAAATAAATGCTTAGGTTTAAATTGATTTTAGAACAAAATAGTTTCCTTAGTCCATAAGTGTCGCTTCATTTCGCCCGAAGTCAGCATTTTGTCATGTAAGGCGTTCATGGCGTCTAGTCGCTCTGCGTCGTCGGCAATATCGAACTTGTCCTTAACGATAAAATAGTATTTGTCGTCCTTTCCTTGATACTTCACGTTTAAGAAATTCATGCTGCAGCTACTTTACTGAACGAGAATATCAAGTTAAGATTATTGGTATAGCACCATAATCTTATTGCAACCTATGAGCCGTGATGCTATTTTTTTGTGCAATATCAAAAAAGCCTACGAAAGGTTAATACGTAGGCTTACTTGAGCGGTTTGCTCGGGGATGCAGTAACGTCGCAAGACGCTCGCAGGCCACTCACGATAATTATTGTAGCATGGGTTCGTACTTAGAAAAGCACGTGCGATTAGACTGGTAAATTGCAAAAAAACAAGGGTTGTTGGGATTAAGCGTAAGGCGTATGATAAATACTATATGCGAGAGGTAACAAACGGGCTTAGGTCGTTTGCGGAGAAGCATACGCTTTCTCAAAGGTGCAAAGAATCTAAAAAGCTGAATCTAAATAATAAAAATGTCGATTCGGCTTTGGCTGTCGTCGGTGCGTTCCTATCGTGTTTTCTAGTATCATTTTTTGCGGGTAGTCTAATTATCCAGCCGCAGGAAAGTAAGGCGGTTTCTGGACTCGGGCTAGTAGGTGACCCCACCTTATCTCTTAGCGTTCCGAGTAGTCTTGAGGCCACTGTTACGCCTACGAGCGGTGGGGGCTTGGCTTCAGGAAAGCAAACCGCGACGGTAGTTACCAACGTCCCGACGGGATATGTCATGGGGTTCCAGGCGACAGCCATGACTGGTATTGCTTCAAGTGCGGGAACTTTGTCCTCGCCAGAATTACTGACGAATAATACTTGGGGCTTCGCGATGAATGGCGTTAGCACTCCGAGTCCATCTACTAATCTCATAGCGAATGGTTTTGACTTGAGTTACTTGGTGCCCGTACCGAGCACTTCGAGTAAATGGGCTGATCCGACTTACGGTCAATACGTCAAGGCAACGGAAGTGTCGACGACGGGCGACAGTACTGACATATTTTATGGAATAAAAGCCGACATGAACTTAGTTGCTGGTTCTTATAGCAGTACGGTGAATTATATTGCCACTTCAAGAGAATCGGCGATCCCGGCCCCAACTATTATTTCGGTTACGCCGAGTTCTGGACCTACGACTGGCGGTACTAGGATCCAAATTGTCGGCACGAACTTTACCGTTAGCGACGAGTCTGTT
This sequence comes from Saccharimonadales bacterium (SeqCode), assembly GCA_047974525.1. Lineage (GTDB taxonomy): Bacteria > Patescibacteriota > Saccharimonadia > Saccharimonadales > Saccharimonadaceae > UBA2834. The sequence goes on along the minus strand of JBKECJ010000001.1, from coordinate 85,570 downwards.
ACTACGGACGTGATTATTGGCAGTTTAGCTTGCCTGAATGTATCTATATCCAGTAACACGCCAACAACTGGCCGGGACACGATTTATTGTGACACGCCCGCCCGTTCCGCTGGGTCGGTTACCGTATACGTTGGAACGTGGGCTGGCTATTTGGCGTCAAAGACCGGTGGGTTCACATATATAGCGCCGGCTACGACATCCTTCGTCTCCCCTAGTCTTGCCAGTACTATTGCGGGGACAGAGTCTGGTCCAGCCATTACTATTGTGGGGTCGGGTTTTACGGGTGCAACCGGAGTTACGATTGGCGGGATCGCCTGTGGGAGTTTTACTGTCGTTAGTGATACTCAGATACTTTGCATGGCGCCGAACACGATAAGCACAACTGGGAATAAGGCAATCATAGTCAATAAATCTGGAGTTACCAGCAGTGGCAGCTTAACAATCAGCTATACTAATACGAGCTACCCGACATTGCAAAGCAACAGTGCCTATGCAAATTGCTCTACGACGCCAAAGCTATATAGGGACGAACGAGACAGCCAGTTGTACTATGTAAAGAAGATGCCTGACGAGAAGTGCTGGATGGTGGACAATCTGAAATATGCTGGCTATGGGGACTTATCCCAGGTAAATGGAAAATACCTCACTGCGGACGGCACAAACACGGTCAGCGCCGCTAATTATGAAGTAGCAAAGTATGTTGATCCAGGAGCTCATAGTTACTGCTCTGGTAGTGTTAATTTGCCCGCCTATACGAATACGCGCTGCGGATTCCTGTACAGCTGGTATACAGCTACTGCTGGCACGGGGACTCTTAGTTTGAGCTATGGACAGCAAGCGACTGGCTCGATTTGTCCAGTGAATTTTCGATTGCCGTCATCGCGTTCGGGTTCTAGTGGCCCGACGGCCACTGGGACGACGTATACTGCCGCAGATTTTCCGGTGCTTAACGCCTCTATGAATGCGGGCGGGCTAACAACCGGCAGCGAAACTTCGTATTATCAGGGGTGGCTGCCGAGCGGCGCATGGAACGGGGCATATTCTGGCGGTTGGAGTAATAGTATGAATATTTATGGTAACGGCGGGATCTATTTATCCTCTACTGCCTCCAATACCCCAGATGTCCTGAACGCATATTACAGCACTTCATCGATTAACACCGTGTCCGTCTACTATAGGAGTTATGCTTTCGCCGTCAGGTGTGTTATGGATGATCCAGCGACGAGCCTGCCGAGTGGCACGAACCCCGACAATGTGGCATCTACAAATCCTCTAGTGCTCGACGTCCATTCGACTACTGGCTGGGAGGGAGATACGGTTGCGATTACCAGTAATTCCTTATTTACGAACGTTACTAGCGTCACGATTGGCGGAACGGCTTGTACGAAATATAGCGTGATATCTACATCTCTAATATCATGTAAGCTCCCAGCTAAAACTGCTGGAACTTCAAATAATATTGTCGTTACGAATAACGGAACGAATGTGACGAATGCTAGTACGTATACGCACATGAAAATTACGTATTTTAACCCAAGTGCGTCGACTGTTTCTGTGGGCGGTACGACGTATAATTATTGCCCAAATGGATTTACGAGCGCTAATTGTTCGGCGATGACGGCAAGCAATGCGGTGATTGGTTCGACGCCGGCAACGAGTATTGCGTACTTCCGCGACACGAGGAACAATCAGACGTATCGCGTAAAGAAGATGGTAGATAACAAGTGCTGGATGGTGGATAATCTTAAATACATTGATACCGCAATTGCAAATACGGCAGATGGCACTACTGGCACTATATACAATAATGGCGATCACAAGGCAAATGGCGGTACGGGTGCATACAATACCGTTGACGAATCCAACACGCAGAGTGCGGCGAATTTGAATAAGGCGTTTTATAACAACCCTATGTCTGTGTCTAGTTGCTATGGCTCGACCTATCTTCCGTCTGGGTCGCTGACGCATTGTGGATATTTGTATAGCTGGTATGCTGCTACTGCAGGCACAGGTACATATGCTCAGAGTACGGACGGCAATCAAGTCACGGGTAATATTTGCCCTACGAATTTCCGCTTGCCTTCCGCTGCGTCTGGTACTGGTGGGGCGACTACTAATGGCACGGTGTACACGGCTGCGGATTTTACCGTACTCAATGCATCTATGAATGCTGGGTCGTTGACTGCGGGCAGCAGCGCGAATTATCTAACAGGATGGCAGCCTTCTGGGGCTTGGGGGGCGATATTTTCGGGTCGTTGGTATTATGGTCTAGTACAGCAGGGAACTTATGGGCAATATTGGGCATCTACCGCCGTGAATGCTACTGGCGCACGGATTGCGTCGTCAGGGAGTACGACGGTCGGTGTTGGCGGCACTTATTACGATAAGATGAGTGGCCACGCTGTCAGGTGCGTCCTACCGTAGTAGTTTTCGTAGTCGCTACAAAAGGGGGATCTTGCCTTGCCGCGGAGCTGTTATTTTTTAAAGCAAGGAGCGCAGAATGAGACGAGGTACGGTAAAAACCTACGGGGAGCCATCTCGTAGGTTTACCTAGGCGACCTATTGTCTAATCTTTTGACGCATAAAATGAGTCTGGTCGCCCACGGATAATTTATTACGCATTACTTGGATGCGCAAGGCGAGCTATGGATCTGCTAAGCGCCAATAATCCCATTGACGATTATGCTTATGTACTGTAACATGAAAGGGTAAAGGTTATAAAAATAAATACGGAATGAAGATACATCTAGGGAAGCGGGATATTAGTGTTCTCTGAGGTCTTACTCTGACAATATAAAAAGCAAAAATAGTAGCAGGTGTGGGTGTTGTCGCGGGTCTAGGGATGGCAATTTTGCCAATCAGCTCTTATGCTGCAACGCAAGATGTACTTGTGAGTTTTAAGGTTAACCCTACTTTGAGTGGAGGCGAATCTATCTGTACTGCGGCCGACGGTACGAGCAATGCTATTGCCGGCGGTTTAGTTGCGACTGTTGATTGCGTTGTAGGGTATAGCGCGAACGGCGGCGCGTCAGTATCTATCGTAGATAAAGACGGTACGAATACGCTCGTTGGTGTAAATGCCTCAAACGCGATTGCCTCTTTTTCCACTTCGGCTAACCAGCCAAGCCTAACAGCCGGAACAGAAGGCTGGGGCTACAAGTTCATCGCTACTGCAGCAGGTGCTGCTACTGGCGGTTTGACTGCTATTGCAAATGCAGCAAACTACAATGGTGTGCCAACCGGTACTGCGCTGACTGTAGGTTCAAACACGGCTCCAGTAACCAATGCGGAAGGTACGTTTACGTTTGGCGTGCAGACTGCCGTTACGACCCCTGCAGATGTTTATAGTGATACGGTTACTATTGCGATTACCCCAGCTATCTAACTATTAGTACAAGCAATAAAACAAGCCATCTTGACGCGGGTGGCTTGTTTTTTGGCGTCGAGCCAACAAAGTTCAGATATATCTAGAAGAGAATCGACAGTCGACAATCCTAAGCTATTGACGGCTCGGCTTGTAATGTATGGCGGGTGAGCAAGCGGTGATATTGCGAACTGCCAGGATGCGCAAGACTACTATTTGGCGTCTGCCCAGAGTTCATCGACGGCGACAGGAGAAGCGCGACAATATCTAAGGTTCGCATTGTCCCCGGTGAACAAAAGGTAACTCTTGTGCATAAGGCAAGGAAAAGCATGTGTAATTATCATCGGTGCATCAGAGAGCCTCCATAAGCTTGAGGGCGGTTATGAATATAAAGATATTGGGGTCCCGAATGCTGGAGCATAAGAAACAATAAACTCTTTTTGCTCTATGCAGAAAGCGCGCTCGGTCGGGTATGACGGTTGGAGTTTTGTCATCTAGATAACGCGACCTGAGTGAATTCTTGAGTTTTTCTGTTTTTACGACAATATCGGGGGGCTATCGGGAGGGCTATCTGTGTGTTTGACGAAATGTGCGCTCGAGTATAGAGCGAGTCGCAAAATATCTCGCCTAATTAAGCTTTGATTTTTTCGTACTTCTAGCGGCCGCAATAACCCCGCAGATTCCAATCGCAACAAGAGAAATGCAAACAGTAATTAATACATTGTCGTATGGCCCGTGTGGTAAGTTTCCGCTGAGGTGCTGGATTAGGATTCCGATATACGCCCAGACGAGTGCGATGCTGATATATGCACTTGAGAATGACAGGGCGGTAATCGAGCCAATTAATGCTCCTATAGAAACTATTCCAACTGCCCACCAAGACGCAGCGTTGCCAAAGGCCTCCCAGTTAGCGTTGACAAGAAGCACCGTGATGTTCGCAATGGTGGCGACCATGATCCAGCCTAGATAAAAGCCGAATGTTGAGTTGAGCCAGAATCTAAGTCCGCGGGATATTGTGGATTTTTTGACCTCACGCATAATAGAGATTAGGCTTATCAGTAGGGCGGCCATAATGATAATAGACAGCCAAAAGATTTTGAACTGCCATGCGACGAGCCACGCGGCGTTTAGTCCGCAGGAAACGATATAGATTCTGTTGATGGTCTGGATGGATGCTTGGTCTTTTTTTGTGAGCTTTTGTTTGCTGATGAGCTGGAAAAACACCCATATTATTGCGAGTAGATAAATTACGCCCCAGATTGAAAAGGTGATGCCAGCTGGCGTAAAAAGATTAGGATAGGCGTCGGAAACATCTTGAGTGCGGAGACCATTATTTCTTCGCCAGTTGCTCTTGCGAACAACACGTGGGGATATGCCATTAACCGAGTATCTTCAAGTAGTGACGATAACACTGTACTTAACGGGTTTGATGTGAGCTACGCATCGCCAAATAATTTAAGCAAGTGGGCTGACCCTACTGGCCCGACTATATTCAAAAAGACTATGATGCCGGTCGTAGATGACGTAACGGATGTATTTTTTGGCGTAAAAGCTGACACTTCAGTACCGGCAGGGAACTATACAAATAAAGTCACGTATTCTGCTACTGCGAACGTACCAGACCCAGCGCCCAGCCCAATAATACAATCCATTTTTCCGACCACCGGAGATTCTGCTGGCGGCGAAACAATTACGATTATCGGGCAAGGATTTACTTTGAATGATCAGTCAGTTACTTCTGCTGTAAAGATAGGCGGGAGTGATTGCGCGAACGTCCAAATTGCAAGCAATACGCCTATATCAGGGCAAGATACTATAACGTGCAAAATACCTGCTCGTAATATTCAGGCAAAATCCGAGGTCGTCGATGTTGATGTTTTTACTTGGTACGGGAATCCGAAACTTGCTACAAGCTATACTTACACTAAAGAATATTTTTCATTTAAAATAGATACTCGTTTGACCGATACTCTAGATAATGCGTCGAATCATTTTTCTGGGAGCGCGACTACATTCAGTATTCCTGCGAGTAGCGTTACTTCCTATGGTTATGACTGGCTTATTGACTGCGGAGTTGAAGGTCAAGCTCCTGGTCGATTTACAGGGGCTGCAAGCGCTTCAAATGATGGATATGCATGTAATTACCCGATAGCTGGGGCTTACGTTGTGACGATTCTACCCGCCAATCATACGTCAAGCGGCTGGCTGGATGCCTTTGGCTTTGACGAAGGGGTTGTCGGCCTAGCTAATAGCCAATCAAATAGAAATCTATTGTTATCGATCGAAACGCCATTTCCGACAAAAAGTAGACGGATGCATTATGCTGCATTTTCAAATACATTCCGCGGAGCCAAGAACGCAGTTGATATACCAGCTAATTTATTCCAAAACATCAAGTTTTCTTCTGGTTCTGCTCATCATGCTTTCCGACACACCTTCCGCGATTTTGGTTACAATTCTACGACAATGACGCTACCAGATAATCTCTTTGGAAGTTTCCTAGATACTTCAACCTCAACAACATTGGAGTATACTTTTGGATCGACCTTTATGAACGCGGCATATAATTCGAAAAATGCCACTATTCCTGACGGGTTATTTAGCGGGATTCTATCATTTGAAAACTACGCCTATGCGACGACAGCATTAAAAACTGACATTAGCAGTATTTGGGGCTCAGCTACACTAACTGGAGTAACGGCTGCAAATGCGGGTGGCGAGGCTACAGGAGTCTTCTTCCGTACATTTTATAACTCGAGAAATATTAACGGAAATGCCCAGACTTTCATAAACAGCAAACTAAGTGGTCTTGTGCCGACTCTCAATGCAGGTACTTTTTATGGCTCGACCATTGGGGACATTGCCAGTCTGGCGGCTAACTGGAAAACGAATCCTTAAGCGTTCGCATTTAATTTTGCCGCTAATTGCATGAGCTCGGGTTGGAATAATTACGTATAGTGAGTTTTGGGCTGAGAAATCATGCTACTGGGCAATCTAAGCAAAAAAGATACAGAGGGGGCTTGGTCTGTCGGATTGCTGTGGCGGCAAAATACTATAAATGCAATCATGTGATATTGGCTATAAATAGATTTTTACCCTGAAGTTTGCATGCCCGTTTTGCGACCGATATGTCGACCTTGATAAGCGTCGGTATTCATCATTTATAATTTATACAACATTGCAGATGGTTTATCTGTGGGCGAGAAATATTTTATATTATCCCTTCATGTGTATTCTCAATATAGACTTTATCGATCTGTCCAGTATTCTGAACCTGCTTTCCACTAAGCATATCTGGGACATAGGTTTTCTGCAGCATGACGTTTCCAGTGTACTTTTCGTTGTGCAGGAGTTTGTTCAAGGTTTCCGTTCCCCAAGTGGGTCTGCCAGTTGGCGATGGAGTGCCTTGTTCGTAAAGTCGTTCGGAAATCTGTCTAAGCGAAAGCCCTTGCTTGCTCCATGAGGATATCTGTCTTACAATCTTGGCTTCCTGTTCGTGGATTACTAATTCGCCGGAGTTATTCGGTCTGTATCCATAACATGGTCTCGATATTAGTGCCATAGAAGTACTATCAGCAACAACCTCAGGAAACAGGGGATAGAAGTTACTAGATGTAAGACCGCCAAGCTAGATGCTGACAGGGTAATATCTATGTATGAGGCTGGAAATAAATCTGCGGAAATTGCAGAGGTCTTTGGGGTGGGGCCTAATATTGTATTGCGATGCTTGAGGGATAATAATATTGAAATTAGAAGCAGATGGGATTATGGCAAGGCATAATCCCATTTATGATTAATTTCACACGTGCGATAGCCTCTCGTGGCGAGTCAATATAAAATGCCAAAAAATAAGGCAGGTCCAACGATTGTTGTGAATTGTCATTTTTCGTTATCGTAATTTAGGTAGTATTTTATTTTCGACCTCATGTATGCCAAGTGGTGAAATTGTAGCCACGTCAATACTCTTATCGTACTCAATAAGGCGAGCTTCATGCATGGGCATGATCAGTCTGGGTTAGCGACATGGCGCTATACAGGATGAATGGCAGAAATTACTATATATGTGTCTATATCGAATTGTTTTCGAGGTTGGTACTTTCGCTTGTTCCGGGCAGAAACGCGAGCACGCACTTGGCGAAGCTGGCCTTTAAGAAGGCGTATGATGGTAGGGAGTGTGCAGTGGGCATGATTCTACACTCTGACCAGGGAGCCGCATACACTTCGTATAGTATGGGGCGAGAGTTAAGGGGCAAAGGGGTAGCTCGATCTTTTTCGCCCTCTGGTAGTCCTCACGATAACGCTGTGGCTGAGGCGTTTTTTAATTCGTTAAAAAAAGAAGAACTATACCGAAGGAGATATAGCTCTGAAGTGGACTTCAAGCGGTCTCTGCAGAAGTATGTTCATTTCTATAACTATGAGCGTCCGCACAAATATCTTGGCTACGAAACGCCTGCGCAGTTTGAGGATAGTTTTTGGAATAATGTTGAGAAATAAGATAGATTTTTGCAATGTCGAGGGTTCGGAAATGGTCATTTTGAATTTTCTCTCACTAATTTTGCATTTTTTGCAACGAAGCGGAAATAAAAAGACAATCCGTTATATTGGACGATTCCAATTTTTTTGTTCGGATTGCCTACGGGATACCATTTGGTGGATCTTGCTGGGCTCGAACCAGCGACCTTGCGAATGTGAATCGCACGCTCTAGCCAACTGAGCTAAAGATCCTTGTCATGTGTTATTATAACATATATGAACGAAATAAAATTAGATCTTACTGGGTTGCGTGCAGAGCGTGCCGAACTTGAGAAGTTTTTGAGTACGCCGGATGCGTATGCTGATAAGGATTTTTCGACGAAAAATAAACGATTTGCGGAGCTGGGAGATCTGATTGCGCTTGGTGAAAAAAGAGAACAGCTTGAGGCGGATTTTTTAGCAGCCGAAGGGGAACTTGCTGATTTGAAGCCGGAACTCGAGGCAGAACTTGTACAAGTTAATGAAAGATTAACAGAGAAATTAAGACCAAAAGATCCAAATGACGAAAAGCCGGTTATCATCGAGGTGCGGGCTGGGGCGGGCGGCGATGAGGCGTCTTTGTTTGCGTCGGAGCTTTACCGAATGTATTTGCGATATGCAGAGCGGCACGGGCTAAAAACCGAGTTACAGTCTGAGAGTATGAATGACGCGGGCGGATATAAAGAGGTGGTTTTTCGAGTAAGTGGCGATGAACCGTACGCGAAGCTGAAGTTTGAGGCAGGCGTGCACCGAGTGCAGCGCGTGCCAGTAACAGAGAGTCAAGGGCGCGTGCATACTAGTACGGCGACTGTGGCGGTATTACCAGAAGCCGAAGAAAAAGACATCGAAATTAACCCTTCGGACCTCAAAATTGATATTTATCGAAGCGGCGGGCACGGCGGGCAGAGCGTCAACACAACAGATAGCGCGGTGCGAATTACGCATATTCCGAGTGGAATTGTGGTGGCGATGCAGGATGAGCGCTCGCAGCTACAAAACAGGGAAAAGGCAATGGTGATTTTGCGTTCGCGATTGCTCGAACGACAGATTGAAGAAGAGCGGCAGAAAGCTTCGGATGCACGAAAATCCCTAATCGGAACGGGCGATCGTAGTGAAAAAATCCGCACGTATAACTTCCCACAGGACAGAATTACAGATCACAGAATCCATTATTCGCGAAGTAATATTTCTTCGGCGATGGATGGCGATATCGATGATTTGATTGAGGCTTTGACGCGACATGAACTCGAACTCATGGCTTGATCAGGCAGCTCGGCAAACTTCTAGGTTAGATGCTGAATTGATTTTGGCAAATAGATTGGGTTGTGAGCGGGTGGATTTGCATGCGCACCCTGATAGGGAGCTAACAGAGATAGAGGAGAGCGATGCGAATGCCGATCTTGCAAGGCGGGTTGTCGGGGAGCCAATTGCGTATATTTTGGGGTATAAAGAGTTTTATGGGCGAAAATTTGTGGTAAATTCGGATGTTTTGGTGCCACGTCCAGAGACGGAGGCATTAGTTGAGGAGATTTTGGCGCTAAAGCCAAGACGGGTTTTGGATGTGGGTACCGGCTCGGGGGCGATTGCTGTGAGCGTGGCGCTCGAATCGCCGAATACGGAGGTGGCAGCGGTTGATATGTCGCCAGAGGCGCTCAGGGCGGCTCAGGGCAACGCCGAGGCATTGGGAGCCACAAGTGTAAGCTTTTTGGAGTCGGATCTATTTGCGGGGCTGAAGGGAACTCATGCGGAGCCGTTTGATGTGATCGTGGCAAATTTGCCGTATGTTGACAGGGGTTGGGATTGGAACTCGCAGGAGCTCGCGCATGAGCCCGAGGGGGCATTATATGCGAACGATGAGGGTCTAGAAATAATTAAAAAACTTATGCTTGAAGCGCCCAAATACTTGAGCGAAAATGGACACGTTGTGCTGGAGGCGGACGCGTCGCAGCACGACAAGATCAAGGAATACGCGGCGGAGTGCGGTTTGGAGGTGACGAAGGTTTCGGGCCTAGCGCTGGTTTTGCGCCGGCACTAGTATCGCCAGCGGCAGGGGGAGTGTATGCTTTTGCGCGATAGGTGCTGTTTGCGCTTGATGCTAGACGCGAATTACGATAGCCACGTACGAATTTGCGTTGTTCTTCGATACGCTGGCGCTCGCTGAAAGTTTCAGAGGTGGTAGAGCCAAAAGAGTTCTTATTTTGTGCTTTGGCGTAGCCTGAGCTATGTAGGACTTCGGGTGTTTGAGTCTTCATCACGTATTTTAAAAGGGGGTTTTTGTTCGCCATGATAGTTATATTTTGTCATAAGCGGTGATTTTGGGCAAGAAAATGGGCGCCCTCAGGAGTGAAGGCGCCCAAAATGGGGTACTGTTCAAAATTATTCGACGGAAATTGTGAGAAAGTAGACCGGTAGGTCGGTGTGGACAATATCGTATTCGATGTCCTTTGCGACTTTTGCGAGTGCTTTCTCGAGGTTTTTCTTGGACGCCGGAAAGTCCGCACCGAGATAGAGAGTCATAAAGGATGAGTCCTCACTTAAGAGCTCCTGGATGGTGGTTTTGGCAATTTCGAGAAGATTCTCGTGCGCGAAGGTGACTTTATCGTCCAAAATGGCAATAAATTGCCCAGCAGAGGCGGTAACGGTATCGGTGGAGTAGTCTTTTACGGCAGTTGTAATGCTGGCGCTACGGATTTTCTTCGCCGCATCAGTAAGGCGCGCGGTCAGCAGCTCTAGGTCGTCATCAGGGGAGAACCCTTCAGGGATGGCTACCATGGCAGCGATATTCTCTGGCAAATTGGTTGTTGGAATCGTAATGCCGATGGTGCCGGTCTCATCTGATGCCATCTGGCAGGCTTTTTTCGCCGCCGAAATGACATTTTTGTTACCGGGCAACACAATCACGACTTCCGCATGCGCATCAATGATCGCTTCGCGAATTTCGCCCACTTCAGGATTGTTGGTTTGGCCGCCGTCAACAATGACGTCGACGCCGCTTTCTATCAGCAACTCCTTGACTCTGTCGCCGCTTGCGACGACCACGACGCCGAGTGGCTTCATGGGCGCATTGGCGCGCAGCGCAGCTTGGCGCTCTTCGGTCTGGATACGCATGTTCTCAGCCTTGGCGAAAACAAGCTCGCCAAATTGGGCAAAATGTCGAAAGACATCCCAAGGCGTATCGGTGTGCACGTGGGCTTTTGCAACGCCTTTATAGACGTTGAAAATCTCACTATTACCGAAGGTTGCGAGGGTCTCAAGGTGAACGCGAGGTTTTTCGTGCATGTGATCTGGATGGAAATGCAGCGAAAACTCAGTACAGTACAGAGGTGTGCCTGGTTCCCAGAGTTCGTCTTCGGGGAAGGGCTCGCTTAGTACTTCTGCATTTTCGATCTCAATTCCTAGTGATTCCAGAAAAACATCATCGATTCCGCCGGTGACATACCTGATAGCTTCTTGCACGATAATGCTGAGACCAAATGCGCCGGCGTCTTTACCTACGTTGTCTCGTTTGAGAATCTGGCGCATGATTTTGGCGGAGTCTTCGGTCGCCTGCATAGCCGCAACCAAGACGGGCTTTTTGAGCTGCCCGATAGTCGTGGCGCCGTCATCGCACGCTTTTCGTGCTGCGACTGCCATGTCTTGGATTACTGTGAGCATAGTGCCTTCCGTTGGCTTCATAACTACCTCACGAGATTTTTTGTTGGCGCTCTCGAGAGCCCCAGCGAGTAGCTCAGGTGTAACTTCTTCGGCGTCCTCTAGGTATTCTGCCATACCAGAGATGATCGCGGCGAGAATGGTTCCCGAGTTGCCGCGAGCACGATTGTTTGCGCTGTAAGCGATAGCCTGGAGCATTTCGTTCGGCGTTGCCTTACGAGGTACTTTGGCGATATCGCTTGCCATACTGGTGAGGGTAAGTGCGAGGTTGGTGCCGGTGTCGCCATCGGGTACGGGAAAAAGGTTCAGATCATTGATCGTGACTTTTTCTCGGTTGATTGCGTTTGCAATTACGTGGATAAGCGGAAGAGCTCCTCTCATCCAATGTTTAGGTTTCTTCATAAAAAGTACAGCCCCTTTCAAGTATTTTTGCAGGATTTATGGGTATCAAAACGTTATTTCAGTATACTTGTCGAATCTATATGAACAGCTTTTAATGCACTATGCCTCCCCATCTGAACGGTATTATAACATAGTTTTACAATATATGTCGCTTATGGTAAATTAGCATATAATACTATTGACAAAAGCGGAAAGATTTGATATAATGGAAGCAACCTAATTGCATTAGCGGATTAGCGCGGCAAAAGGGTGTTGCTTAACAGACCAGATCATTACTGCGTAAATATAATTCATACGCAGTGAGAAACTATGAGCGCTAGTTGGAAGCGCGACCGATAAGTTTTTCTACCATATTAGAAAGGGGGTACTACTATGAGTAGTACACAAAACGGCGCTACTAACGGCGCAATCGATATCCAGAAGTTGATCAATGGGGCAACCAAAAAGATCCAGGACGATGCAAAAGCTCACAATGGCAGGATGGAAGAGTACCATCAGGGTACAATCAAGCTTGTCACGGAATCGAGCAGCAACGTTCTCAAAGGTCTTGAGGATAGCCACAAGAAGATCACGGAGACCATCACAACGGATGGCGCGGAAACCCGCAAGGTTATCGCAGACAGCCATGCAAAAACGATGGAAGCTCTAACCACGAGCCACAAGACGCTCAGGGAAGATATGGGATTCATCAAGAAGGCCATTATCGGCCTGGGCGGCGTCAGCACGGGAGAGATTATTGCCATGATTATCATCGGCGGTATCTTGTTCGTGCTTGGCATGAACCTCGCAGCGCAGAACACCACCTATATCTGGAACCAGGTAGCGGTTGGTGCTGGATTCTTCCTTATCGGCCTGCTGACCACTTATGTGGTGTGCGGAATCGTTCGTGGCGTTCGTTACGGAAAGATGCCTCAGGAGAGCGTGCAGCAAAACGCACCTTCTGCCTCAGCAACTCCCGAAGCGAAACCCGAACCCGTAAAAGCACAGCCTGAGAAGAAGCCCGAGCCGAAACCGGCAGCGGACCCAAAACCTGATCCTGCAGACGATTCATCGTCTGACAAGGACAAGAAGTGAGAAAGGGGGAGCGGCGATGTCTATAAGAAGGTCTAAAGCCAGTGTCGCCGCCATTATCGCGACAATACTGGTAACTGTGTTGTTGATGGGATGCTTTGTGGCGGCGAAAGTTGATGAAGCGACGTTTAATTACGTCTTTTACAACGATACCAGCCCGAGCGACCATCCGAACAACAACTCTGGCAACGTGCTTGATGCGAGTCTATCGACGGACATCCTAAGTGCGGCGCCTGCAGAGGTTCGAGCAGATCCGACGAAGTATAAGGAATGGTTTAAGGAGGACTTATTTAGTCGACTTTACAACTCTTCCGAGAACTCTGGCGATCCGACACTCTTGGCTCAGCTTTCGCTTGATGCGATGCTGAGGGCACCGGATACGGTTAGTGAGAAATTACTGCCGTACACCGAGCAATCCACCGAGATGTGGACGGAAACTGTCTTGAGATTCATTGATAACCCGAGTGATCATATCACGACGGCAAATCAACTCATGGCGGTGCTCAACAGGGCTCAATCGTACGAAGTGCGTGAAATTACCGGAGGGTACACATCCTCAGGGTATATGAAGCGCGATGGCATTACGCTGGACTCCGAACATGCGGACGAGCTCGGCAGAAATGCTGTGCCGATGCCGATACTGGAGAACAGTCAAGGAACGAAAGGCTATGAGATAGTGTTCTATTTCGCCAATGGCGATACGCTTTCCTATAGGATAAACTGTGGTTATCAACCTGATGCCACGAGCTATCCTTCGGGAGGTAAGACACCGACTTATAAGCCTCCGACCATAACTGTGGAGATCGATGATCCTGATCCAACACCGCCTCCGGGTGGTGGTGATCCCGATCCTACACCGAAACCGACGCCAGATCCAAAGAATCCGGATGGCGGCCCACAGGGACAAAACCCTGATAACCCCGATTACGGGGGTGGTCCGAATTCGGATAACAATACGGATTTGACGCCGGAACCATCGAGTCCATCGACCTATCAGCCTCCGAGCACACCAACGCCTGGCGCAGACGACGATCGTTATGATACGCCTGCGGATAACGGCAATGGCATGACGGATGGCAATAGTGGAGGCAACTCTACAATAGACGTCGACACCGATGGTGACGGCAAGAACGACGACTCCTTTACTGGAGAAGTCGACACTGGCCCTCCACCGAAGGATTCTCTGGACGACGTCCATGAAAATCCACCGAGTGTGGAGCCTGGGCTTGATGATGGGCAGAATGGCGGCGCAATTACCGCACCCAACAGATAGCCCAATCCGTAAGTGGGGTTGAAAAGTAGTTTCTCGAATTGTACCTTTCAGGGGTGGCACCTAGTGCCACCCCAAACCCCATATTTACTTAGTAATGATCTGATCTGTAAGCGCTTTTTAACAATTCGGCTGAAAAGTAACACCTTTGCAATATTTAGGAATAACTAGAAAGGAGATTTTATATGAATAAAATCTTGAAAGCTAGTGCAGGCATTGTGGCCGCTGTCGCAATTACCGCTTCTAGCGCAGTTTCAGTAGGTGCTTGGGGCCCTAGCCGTACGACGTTTACGATGGCTAAACCCGCAAGCTACATTACTTTTAACTCGATTACCGACAACAATAAAGAAGTTGGTGACGAGCGTTACTTCGTAAGTGCATCCCCATATACGGGCAGTGCTTCTAGTAACAAATGGACAGATTCTACAACTGTAGAAAATGGCAAAGAATACGTAGTTCGTATGTATGTTCACAACAACGCAGGTTCAAACTTGAACTTGACTGCTGAGAACGTGCGAGCTTACATCGTGCTTCCAACAACTGCGGGTACGTCGATTGACGTGAGCGGTAAGATTTATTCTTCGAACGCTAACCCAACAACTGTATGGGATCACACTACTTTCAAATCGGCTAACGGAGAAAAGTTTAATCTTGCTTACGTTGACGGTTCTGCAAAGTACTACAACACCGACAAAAACGGCAACTCTCGAAGCTTTAGCTTGGATGGGTTGAACGACTCAAATGATTTGTTTACAAGCACTGGTAAGTTACTTGGTTACAACCAAATGGATGGTAAAATTCCTGGCTGTATGGAATACTCCGGCTATGTTACCTTCCACGTAAAAGCTCAGTTTGAGGCTACGCCTGGCACTACTGTCACCAAAGAGGTACAGAAAGACGGCGCGAGCGCTTGGAGTGAAGCGATTACGGCTAAGTCTGGCGACAAAATCAATTACCGCATTCAGTTTAAGAACAGCGGTGAGGTGGCTATGAAAGACGTGATTATTCGCGATATTCTACCATCTGGTATGACCTATGTTAAGGGTTCTACTATGGTTTATAATGCCAACAACCCAAATGGCGTAACGGTTAGCGATAATATCGTGACCAACTCCGGTATCAATATCGGTGATTACGCTCCTGGCGCGAATGCTTGGATTTATTTCTCCGCAACTATCGACTCGTCGGTAAGCGAGAAATGTAACAACACGATTCTTCGCAACGTGGTGCAGGCCAACGGTGGCTATGGTACCAAAGAAGATAACGCCGATGTAGGCGTAACGGGTAAAACTTGTACAACTCCAACGACTCCTGAAGAGCCAAGCACGCCAACCGATCTTCCAAAGACCGGTCCAGCTGCTGTGGTTGGCGGGATCGTAGGTGCAGGTGCAATTGTTACCGCTGGCGCTTACTACATCATCAGCCGAAAAAAGCTTTAATTAGTTGACCGCTTCAAGTAAAGAGTCCCAAAGAGTAATCTACTTGCCGGGAAACTAACAAGATGCCCCCTCGAATGAAAATTCTTGGGGGTATTTTTGTTGGTTTTTAGAAACGGTTATGGTAATATGGGTGCATGGATGAGGGCAACAAGATGATTATTTCTACTGGAATGGCCTATGCTCCTGTGTCGGAAAAAAAATCTAAGAAGAAATTAATAATTATTGGTGCGATTGTTGGAGTGGCGCTGGTTGGTATAATCTTGTTTTTAGTATTGTTTTTGGTGCCTAATATTACTGGGGCGGAACCAGAAAAAGTGAGCGAATTGTTTACGGAGCATATTGACGATGTGCAGCACTTGGAAGAGGTCTTCGAGACGGCAAGTAAAGAGGGTTTGACTGTTGGTGATTTGTTTGATGAGGATGAGTATGTGCGACTGACGGGCGGGTTGGCGTCGGTGCGCAGCCTGTGTGATGAAATATGCGGATATAGTACGATAAAGTTTGACTCTGAAGCGGGCGATGTGTTTATGGATGCGCGAAATGCATTGAAGGAAAGGCTGCCCCAATACGAGAAGGCGATGGAGACATATGTGAAATTTTATGAAGCGTATGGCAAAGACGGGAATGCGAATTTGCAAAAGTCGTTGCTTGGAAGCTCGGATGCAGAGGTGAAGGCGCTAGCAGAGCGGTTTGAGGGTTTTTATACTGGACGAAAGAATGCGATTTCTAATCTTGAGAAAAATGATTGCTATACGGGGAGCAACGGTAGTGTTTCGCCTTGTTCGACGTATTTTAACCTAATTGCGAATAGCAATTCGTTTTTGTCTGATGGTAGCGTGATGAAAGAAATGTTTGCTGCGGAGAGTGATATTGCGATTGACTATGCTGGGGGTGGATATATATATGCATACATGCGCGATACGTTAGAAGTGCTGGAGTCTGAATAGGATGAAGATACGCGGAATAATGAAGAAGGTAGCTCTAGGAGTAATGCTTGCGGTGTTTGTGGGGACGCCGTTTATGACGATGCAATCATATGCGGCTGGCACAGTAACGATTGCGAACGTGAAGCAAACGTTGGAAGAGGCGGCGAATATGCATTTGATTACGCATATTATGTCGAAGTGTATTCCGAGTATTACTAGCACAGGTATTGGCGGGAGTAATGCGCAGGCGGGAAAGATTTTTTCTGGTACGACGAATATTGCGACTGGCCCTTGGCTAGAGAATGAGATTCAGGGGAAGGTGGATAACGCGGAGATTTGGTGCTCGAACGAACAGGTGAGGAATATCTTGCAGTTGTTTGCGGAGAAATTGAAAGCGGCTGGGGTGGTGGATGGCGTGCAGGATGTGATATGTAATAAAGACGATGTTGGCAAGGGCGGGCTATTGGCAAGATATAGTGTTATGTATACCGAATATGGCTCGTATAAGGGCACGATAGACGACGTTGACTGCTACCGATTTGATGATAATAGTAGATCGTATTATTTGAATGATTCTGCGAACGGAGGCGAGGCATATATTCAGAAGCTGTATGCGGAGTATGCGGCGACGAATAAGTATGTGGTGCCGTATAGCACGCTTGGTACTTACGACAAAACTGATGGGTATTTCTTGTACCTGAATGACTTTAAGATAGATTGTGGTAGTGAAGTGATCCCAGAATCTAGCGTGGATGGTTCTTCTAAATTTAGCGTGCCATTAAAAACTGTGAACCAAGATGGTGAAATTATTGAGCAATGGATACGACCGAACAATGGCAGGAGTGATACTTCGAAGATCGGAAACTCGTTTGTGACCGCAGGTAAGGGGCTGACTTGTGCTGAAACGATGACGAAGATAAACACGTATGTGGCTGATTTTCAAAATGCAATGTTTGACGTGATTCGAGATGAATGTAAGCGAGTGCTCGAGGCAGAGATGCTGAAGATTGAGACGGATATGAATAATATCCTGAATAATGATTCGGCTTCGGAAGAGTCGACTACGGCGGCACAAGGCGTGTTGGACGAAATTGCGAAGATCAAAGCGTCTGGAGATTTTACAAAGGCGACCGATGCCGGGGGGCTGGTCTGTATTGACAGCGAGGATATACCTGGACTGTCGGACGTGGTGCAGGTGGAATATAAAGATCCGAGTTCTGGGGTAGACACCGCGGAGCCGAGCTGTTTTGATGGTGGCGGAGCTTTGGGCTGGATTTTGTGTCCTGTGCTTGAGGCGATGGGGGAGGCCGCAAGTAATATATATGAGGGTATTATTGAGCCGTTTTTGGCGGTTGACTCTACGTTGTTCTCGGATAGTGGGGCTGGAGCGGGGACGTATGCGGCGTGGACGACGTTCCAGTCGATTGCGAATATTGCATTTATAATATTGCTTTTGGTAGTGGTATTCTCACAGTTGACTGGTGTTGGGATTGATAACTATGGGATAAAGAAAATATTGCCGAAATTGATTATCGCAGCGATCCTCATAAATCTATCGTACTTTATTTGTCAGCTTGCTGTTGATGTGTCGAACGTGTTGGGTTATGGGCTCAAGGCGATGCTGGACTCGATGGCGAATAGTGGCGATATTGCGGTGGCGATTACGACGGACGCTGGAACTGCCACGACGACTGTGTCTGGAGGGGCGACAGTTTTGACGGCGGTGGCTGCGTTGATAGCGGTGGGGGCGGGAGCTGGTATTATTATGGCGGGCGGAATTGCATTTATTTTGCCGGCGCTACTTGCGCTACTTAGTGCGATTATCGCGATCGTATTTACATTTGTGCTTTTGGGTGTGAGGCAGGCTGGTGTAGTGCTATTGGTGGTGATTTCACCGCTCGCGTTTGTTTGCTATATGTTGCCGAACACGAAGAAATTGTTTGATAAGTGGGTAAAGATGTTCCAAGGGCTGTTGCTGTTCTTCCCGATTTGCGGACTTTTGATGGGCGCAGGAAACTTGACTTCAAAGATCTTGTTGTCGACTAACTCAAAGAGTTTCTTTATGGCGTTGATTGCGATGTTGCTAAATATTATTCCGCTGTTCTTCTTGCCGTCGCTTTTGAAAGGTGCGTTTGCGGCGATGGGGAATATTGGGGCGAAGATTTCTGGACTTGGTAAGAGTATGAGTGGTGGGATTGATAAACGAATTAAAAATTCGGATGGCTACAAGCAGCAGTACTCGAGAATGAGGGCGGGCATGAATAAGAAGGGTGAGCTGACAAGATTTGGGAAAATGAGAAATAGTGCGGTCAATCGCACGGGTATCGGCAAGGCTTCGATGGCGCGTGGCGCAAGCGCGGTGCTGAAAGATAATGCCGAGCGAGATAAGATGGCACGATTGACTGACCCAACATATTTGGCCGCTGCGCGTGCACGACAGGAAGCGGATGTGCAAGATGAACAAGTGAAGACTGAGGAGGCATTGATTACGCAGGGTGCGGATGCGAACGACGTGAATGCTCTAGGTAGTCAGCTCCAGAATGCAATTTCGACGGATGTCGGCGGTAGCAACTCTGCTAAAATTAGGGCTTTGCAGAATGTACTTTCTGGCAAGGGTGACGCTGGTAGGCAACAGGTTCATAATGCGATGAGAGGCGCTCAAGCTGCTGGCGCCGTGAGTAACGAAGCTCGACAAGCTTACTCAAATAACCTTATGAATAACTGGGCGAAAGATTACAAAGATAATTCGAGGTCTACGTATGACTACGCGAAGAATAATACTGGCGCTACTGCGGCTGGTACTATTGCGAGCCACGAGGCTAGGTCGGTTGGCAGCTTGAAGCAGGAGCAGATGGTTGCGATGGACGAACAGGAATTGAATCGATATATGAACTCGATGGGCGCGATGAGTGCTGGCGATCAGGCAAAACTGCAGGCTCTTGCATATGATGCCGTGAATAACGAGCAGATAGCGCAGAGTTTGAAGGGCGACCAGAGGGAGATTCTTCAGAAGATTGCGAATGGGGATACCGTAGACGCCAGTACGGGCTCGGCGATGAATATTGGTGCTTATACTGCGCCAGTCAGCGCGCAACAGGCGCAGCAAGACGCGGTGTTTGATATACAGAGGCAGACTTTGCAGGCGGCGCATGAGCAGACTGCTGCTAGCAGAGGGACTGAGACTGTGCACGTTGGTGGGGCGATTGCTGGAACTCCTGTTACTGGATATGCGGCGCCAACTGGCTTTGACGTAAACAACGCTGCGAACGTGAGCCGAAATGCGAATGGTGAACACGTTGTGACGAACGCGAGTGGTCAGAAGTGGAATATAAACCGTGGACGATACGAGAACTAAAAAATAACTCGCCCGAGCGAGTTATTGGGGGTTTAGGATAATTAAGCTCGAGAGGCTTGAATAGTATGATCGAAAAGGGTGGTGACGGTGAGGGGGCCGACGCCACCTGTTTTTGGTGTGAGGGTGAGGTCTTGGCGGTCGCGAGCTTCGGCACTTAGGTCGCCGGTGAGGACGCCGTCTTCGCTGGCGGTACCGGCGTCGATAACTGCAGCGCCGATCTTGAGCATTTCGGGTTTGATTAGTCCTGCTACGCCGGTAGCGGTGATGATGAGATCGTAGTTGACGAGATCTCGCAAATCATCGCCTTTTTCAAAAACAGTAATGTCGTAGCCGGAATTCTGCCACATTTTTTCGAGAGGCGCGCCGACTAGCTTGCCTCTGCCGACGATGGCGATGTGTTTTTCTTTGAGATTGATGTTGTATCCGCTGACGAGCCAATTGATTGCTTCGGCTGTTGCGCTATCGAATGCACCGCCATTCAGCCCGTCGACGTCTTTTTCGGATGGGATGAGCTGGAGTGCGTCCATGGAAACTGTTTTTAGGGGGAGCTGGATAATAATTCCGTGAGTTTTTGGGTCATTTGCGGCGGCGCCGAGCTTTGACTCTGCGTCTTTTGGAGTGATTTTACTGACCTCGACTTCGATGCCGATGTCTGCGCCGTAGGCTTGTTTTAGATCCATGTATTTTTTGATGACGGGACTGTCGTTGTCATAGAAAATGACGAGTTTCGGAACGATCTTTTGGTGTCGTAGGCGATTTACTTCGTGAACTTGGCGCTCCTTAATATAGTCGGCTAGTTCTTGCCCGTTTAGATATTTCATACTGTAATTTCTACCGGTTCTTGCTCGAGTTTTAGGCCGAATTTTTTGTAGACGGCATCTTGCACGGCGGCACGGGCTTTTTCGAGATCGGAATAATGTTTGGCATTTTCGTTAATAAGAATGAGTGCGGCTTTGTCGGAAACTTTGAAACCGAAGAATTCTTTGCCTTTGAGGCCGGAATTTTCGATGAGCCAGCCAGACGGAACTTTGCCGCCATCCCAGACCGGGATGCCTTTTTCTTCGGCTTTTTTTGCTTCTTCTGGGTCGAGGTAGACGTTCTTGAAGAATGATCCGGCGCTTGCGATTTTGATAGGATCAGGAAGTTTTGAGTTGCGAATTTCGGTGACCATTTTACGGATGGATTTTGGTGAGAAGTCGGTGATGTTGTTGTTGTCGACGTAGGCTTGGAGCGAGGTGTAGAAGGGAGGATTGAGGTGAGTTTTTGTGAGTTTGAAGGTGGCAGAAATAATAAAGAATCTGCCGGCATCTGCGCCGTAATTAAAAATACTGCGACGATAGCCAAGGTTCATTTCTGGCGTCATGATCGTGACGACGCTTTTGGTTTTTGATTCGTATGCTTCGACGCTTTGGAGGGTTTGGCTGGTTTCTTGGCCGTAAGCGCCTACGTTCTGGATAGGAGCTGCGCCAAGTGTGCCTGGGACGTTGCTGAGGGCTTCCATGCCAGAATAACCAAGGTCTGCGCTAAAGCCGATGAAATCGTCGAGGACTTCGCCGCCATAGCCTTTTAGGATGAGTGTTTGATCGGTCTGTTCGAGAATCTCAATGCCTTTGATGTTGTTGACGAGGATGACTCCAGGGAAGCCTTCGTCGCGACCGATGACGTTGCTGCCATTGCCGAGGATGAAGTATGGGAGGTTTTTTTGAGAGATGAAATCGAATGCTTCGGCGACATCTGTGGGTTTTTCGAGTTTAATAACATAGCGAGCGTTACCGCCGAGACGCATGGTGGTTAGGGTGGAGATTGGGATATTTTCTTGAATATTCATTCAACTATTTTACCATAATTGGAGCGGTTTGTCGCTTCGCTGGCGACTAATTGATTTTGTGATATATTGGTGATTATTAACATAATGAACGGAGGCAAAAAATGAAATGTCCTGTGTGCAAAAATGTTACATTACTGATGTCGGAAAAAATGAGGTGGAGGTGGACTACTGTCCTGAATGCTGGGGCGTATGGCTGGATAGGGGAGAATTGGAAAAGATTGCTGCGCGTATGGGCAGTGGGGGTGTGGCGAGTCGCGAAGGCGATCGAAAAGAAACTAAGAATCATAGCGAGCACGATCGTTCGCACAAGAAGAAGAAATCTTCGGTGTTTGGAGATATTTTTGACATGATTGGCGGCGGTGGAGACGACTAGAATGCAGGGGGATGACTATTTTGTACGGGATTTTGCGTAGCTTGCGATGATTTCGGCGGTTGCTTCGGTGCCGATGGAGCTGTCGATTAGTAGGTCGTAGTTGGCGCGGTCGCCCCATTTTAGGCCGGAGATGTTTTGGTAATAGCGGGAACGATTGTGGTCGGATTTTTTGATGGATTTGATGGCTTGTGGTTTTGTGTCACCATACATTTCTTTGAGTTTTTTGACGCGATAATCTTCGGGGGCGTAAATGAATACGCGAAGGATGTTTTTGTTGTTGCGAAGGATGTAATCGGCGGCGCGACCTACGATGACGCAGGAGCCGTTGCGAGCAACTGCTTTGACGGCTTTTTCTTGGGCTTCGATGGCGTATTCGACGGGTGTACTGGTGAGGTATAGATTGTAGAGAAAGTTTGGCTCTTCTTCGTTGACGCTACTAATGTATTTTTTTGATAGACCAGATTCTTGAGCGGCGAGAGCGACCATTTCTTTGTAATAGTATGGGATTTTAAGTTTCTTTGCGACGAGCTCGCCGATGTATTTGCCGGCTGATCCATGTTGGCGGGAGATGGCGACGATAACGCCTTCGCGAGAAGATTTGATGGTGGTACTTGATGATTCATTGGTGGATTCTTTGCCGAGTGTGCGGAAGAATCTGACTAGGAGAATTATGGAAACGATGAGGCCAATGACGTCGGCAGCTGGTGCCGCCCAAAGAACGCCCGTGACGCCCATGAATGATGGGAAAATGAGGACGAGTGGAACGAAGCAGATGATGTCGCGGACAAGAGAAATGATGGCGGCTTTTGTGGGTTTGCCGACGGCTTGGAAAAAGATGGAAGAGATTTTGTTGATGCAGGTGAAGAGAATGAGGGAGAGGAAGATGCGGAAGGTGAGGTGGGCGAATTCGTCGTAGAGTTCGTTGCCGGAGCCAAAGATGTTGATAATGATTTGTGGGCAGAGTTCGAAAATGAGAGTTGCGACTACGCCGACGGCGATGACGAGTTTGAGGACAAGGCGGAAAGTTTGGCGGATGCGATCGTAGTGTCCGGCGCCGTAGTTGTAGCCGAGGATTGGCTGGGCACCGACAATTAGACCGACGACGATATTGATGACGATAGTGAAGACCTTCATGGCGATACTAGAAACGGCGATAGGGATGTCTGCGCCATAAATTGACTGTGCGCCGTATTTTGCGAGCATGGCGTTGCAGGCGAGGGAAACGACGACAATGGACATTTGGGTAATGAAGGTTGAGATGCCCATTTTTGTGAAGCTACTGATGAGTTTGAAATTTGGGATGAAGCTTTTGCGGGTGAGTCGGAAGGTTTTTGGCTTGATGAAATAGGCGGAAGCGATGATGAAGGAAAGAATTTGACCGATAATTGTGGCGAGAGCGGCGCCTTCGATACCCCATTTGAAAACGAAGATGAAAATTGGGTCGAGGATAATATTTGCGGCTGCACCAGCTGCGGCGACGATCATGGAGAAGTTTGGCTTGCTGTCGGCACGGATGATGGAGGTCATGGTGTTCATGACCATGCAGAGTGGTGTGGCGAGGAGGTTAATGAAGAAGTAGTTTTTTGCGAGGCCGATGGAGGCTTCGGAAGCGCCGAAAGCGTAGAGGAGGGGCTCAGAAAGCGGAAGGCAGATTAGTACGAAAATAATGCCAACTACAAGTGAGGCGAGTAGGCTGTTTGCGACGGCTTTGTGAATGTCGCCAGTGTTCTTTTGGCCTTGGCGAATGCTCATGAAAGCAGCGACGCCATCACCGAAGCACCATGCGAATGCCATGGAGATGACGGTTAGCGGGAAGACTACGCCGGTTGCGGCGTTGCCAAGAAAGCCGAGCTCGCTGTTGCCGATGAAAATTTGGTCGACTATATTATACAGTGCGCTAACTAGTAGCGAGAGGATACATGGTACTGAGAACTTAAGTAATAACTTCCCGATTTTTTCTGTACCGAGATATTTGTTGTTTTGCATTTTGCTCCTGCGTTTATTTTCGCCCTAAAAAAAGAGGCGTTTAATCTTTATTTGTCAGATTATACGTCCTCATGAAGACTGTCGTGGCATCAAATGATTTTATGTCAAATTTTCCTGAAAGTCAAGCGTTTACCGCTGGTAATTTGTGAATTTTGCTGGTATAATCCTTGGGTATGTACCCGTAGCTCAGCTGGATAGAGCGTCTGGCTTCGAACCAGAAGGTCGGGGGTTCGAATCCCTCCGGGTATACCAAATTTGAACATATTTTGACATTGATAACAGATAGAAATAGCTTGTGAACTTGTACAAGTTTGCGATCCAAAGAAATAAAAATACTCTTCGCTTTAGGTGAAGAGTTTTTGCTTGTGTTGTAAGAAATTATGGTGAGTCGGGTGGGACTCGAACCCACGACACCCAGATTAAGAGTCTAGTGCTCTAACCAGCTGAGCTACCGACCCATAAATCCTTACATCAAGTATTATACCACATCATGAGGTAAAGTGAACCCCTAGAAATGATTTTTTGCACATGGGGTATGTTAACCTAGTAGTATGAATAGACTTGAAGGAACAAAACTAGCAAATTTTACACCAATAGAAAATGTAGAGCGACTCGAGGTGATTGATCTCGTTGAGGGTAAGGGCGATATCGTGCCGTACAACTCTCGAATTATTGCGCATTATACTGGAGCGCTGGCGAGTGATGGAACGATTTTTCAATCTTCGCATGATGGGCCCGATAAGCCTTTGACGTTTGGCCTGAACCAAGTGATTAAGGGATGGACGCAGGGCGTGCCTGGGATGGCGGTTGGCGGGACTCGTCGTTTGGTTATTCCGGCGGAGCTGGCTTATGGGTCGCGCTCGCCGTCTGCGAATATTCCGGCGAATTCTGCTTTGGTGTTTGATATTGAGTTGGTTGAGCTGAAGTAAGCTCAGACGATTTTGTGAAGTTTTGGGGTGAGGTTTTCGAGTTTTTGAACGCCGTTTTCTAGTTTGTAATAATGGTGGACGTAGAAAAGGGTGGTGACGAAGAAGATGAGGGTGATGAATGCGGAGCCGTAGGTGATGATTGCCGACCAAATGGAATTTTGGGGGATGACCAAAAACAGAATGACCGTGAAGATGAAAAAGATGATCAAGAATAGGGCGAAGAACATCGTGACTATGAGGTGAACGAGGCGCTCGTGCTGGAAGTTTTTGAGCATGAGAGCGTGGTATTTTGCGAGTTCTGGAGTGGGCCGATTTGAAACTGTCTTAAGGAAATCCGTGTATGCTTTTAATTTCTTCTCCATATGATAAAATTATAGCATATGTTAGATACCAATTTTATACGCGAAAACAGGGGTTTGGTGGCAGATGCAATACATAATAAGGGTTATGATATTGATTTGTCGGAGCTTTTGAAGCTGGACGAAGAACGAAAATCTTTGGGGCAAAAAATCGACGAGCTAAGACAAGAGCGCAACGAGATCTCGGCTAAGATGAAAAATGGCAAGCCCGAGCAGACTTTGGTGGAGCGCGGTAAGGGGATAAAGGTTGAGCTTGCGAAATTTGAAGAAGAGCTTGGCGAAATTGAGGGGAAATACATTACGCTTTTGAAATTGGTGCCAAATGTGCCAAGCGATGATGTGCCGATCGGCTTGACTGAGGATGAGAACGTCGTGGATGAAATTGTGGGCGAACCAACGAAGTTTGACTTCGCGCCAAAAAATCATTACGAGATTGGCATGGCGCGCGGATGGATTGATAAAGAGCGAGCGGCGAAAGTTACCGGCTCGCGTTTTGCTTATATTATGGGTGACATGGTGAAATTGCAGATGGCAGTAGTAGATTTTGTGATGAATAGCCTGTCGGACGAGAAGGTTATTGGAGAAATTGTGAAGAAGCATAAATTGGGTATTTCGACGAAGCCGTTTGTGCCAGTTTTGCCGCCGCTGATGATTCGTACGGAAATGTATGACGCGATGGATCGATTGGAGCCTAGCGAAGATCGGTACAAGATTGAGGGTGAGGATTTGTGGCTGCAGGGTAGCGCTGAACACGTGCTTGGAAGCATGCATGCTGGCGAGATTTTCGATGAGAAGGAAATGCCGATTCGATATTTGGGATATGCGACGAGCTTTAGACAGGAAGCGGGAACTTATGGTAAGGATATGGAGGGGATTATCCGAATGCACCAATTCGATAAGCTTGAGATGGAAAGTTTTAGCACGAAGGAAACTAGTCGCGCTGAGCATGAGTTGATGGTGGCGATTCAGCGATGGCTGCTTGAGAAATTGGAGCTTCCGTATCGCGTGATTAAGAAGTGTACTTTTGACATTGGAAAGCCAGACGCTCGGGGTATTGATATGGAAGTGTGGCTGCCTGGTCAGGATAAATATCGTGAGACGCATACGGCGGACTATATGACGGATTATCAGAGCCGAAGGCTAAATACGCGCGTGCGCACTAAAGATGCGATAGAATTGGTACATACGAATGACGCGACGGCTTTTGCGCTGGGGCGAATTATGATTGCGATTATTGAGAATTATCAAAATGAAGACATGACAGTAAGAGTGCCGGAAGTTTTGAGACCGTTTATAAATGGAAAGGAAGTTATATGATAGAAACAATTGAAGTTACTGGGGTGAAATATAAGGTTGAAGAGACTTTTAAGAAATATGCGATCAAGCGAATCGGTAAGTTAGATAAATATTTACCAAAGAAAAACCGTAAAGATGTTGTGGCGAAAATTGTGGTGACGCAGATTAACCGACCACACGGGAACAAGTATGAAATTTCGGCGGCGATTGACGTGCCTGGCGGCAAGGTAATTGCGGCAAAAGATGAGGCTTCAAACACATTTGCGGGAATTGATATTATTGAGGCAAAATTGATGGGGCAAATTAGAAGGTTCAAGACAGAAAAAACTAATTACGACAAGAAAGGGTTCCTGAAGAATCTACTGAAAAGATAGTCTCTGTGGTATACTGAAATAATGAAAAATGAGAGGTCAAAAAAAGCACGGGTGGCTGATGAGTCTGTTAAGACTGAGAAGAAAAATGTGAAAGTTCCGGAAAAAGCTAAAGCTTCGCAAGAAAAACCGACGAAAAACGTCCAAAAAAATAAGAAGCCGACCGATAAATTGGCTGATAAATCTGCAATGACGAAGTTTTTGCAGGGTATTTTTGGTGACGCTCAGAAGAAAACTTTGAAGCGCTTGTACAAGCGAGTGCTCGAAATCAACAAGCTCGGAAATAAGTACGAGAAGATGAGCAAGAAAGAGTTACGCGAGCAGACTGAAATCTTGAAGAAGAAGCTGAATAAGCTCGAGCGACAGGCAGAAGCAGCAATTGTGATGAAGAAGTTCAAGGGGGAAGAGTCTGAAAAGGATGCTGCCGCAAAGAAAGAAGTTAAGACGCAGGATAAGAAGAGCAAGGATCCAGGTGAAGACAAGGCGCTAGATGCAGTTTTGCCAGAGGCATTTGCTTTGGTGCGAGAAGCTTCGGTGCGTGTGCTGAAAATGCGACCATTTGATGTGCAGTTGATTGGTGGTATGGTTTTGCATGAAGGAAACGTTGCGGAGATGAAGACGGGCGAAGGTAAGACTTTGGTTGCGACTTTGCCGGTGTATCTAAATGCTTTGACCGAAAAGGGTGTGCACGTGGTGACGGTAAACGATTACCTTGCACAGCGTGATGCTGGCTGGATGGGTGAGCTATATGATTTTCTAGGTCTGACTGTTGGTGTAATCGTGAATGACGCAAGCTTTGTTTACGATGCTTCTTACGAAAATGAAGAGCACCAAGATGAGAGGATGCGACATCTTAAGCCAGCTACTCGTAAGGAAGCTTATCTTTGCGACGTGACGTATGGTACAAACAACGAATTTGGGTTTGATTATTTGCGTGACAACATGGTGAAGGAAGTTGAGTATTTGCGCCAGCGTGAGCTCAATTTTGCCATCGTGGATGAGGTGGACTCGATTTTGATTGATGAGGCGAGGACGCCTTTGATTATTTCGGCGCCAGCGGGCGATAACCCTGAGAGTTATTACCAGTTTGCAAAGATTGCAACGCGTCTTGCTGATGAGGACTATGTATTTGACGAGAAGCGCCGCACAGTTGCTTTGACTGATGTGGGCGTAGATAAAGTACAAAAAATGCTTGGAATTGAGACTTTGTACTCGGTAGACAATACGCGACTTGTATATCATATGGATCAGGCATTGCGCGCGCAAATTGTGTTTAAGCGCGACAAAGATTATGTGGTGACAAATGGTGGTGAAGTTATTATCGTGGATGAGCACACTGGCCGTTTGATGAACGGTAGGCGCTATAATGAGGGTCTACATCAGGCAATTGAGGCAAAGGAAGGTGTCGCTGTAAAAGAAGAGTCTATGACGCTTGCGACGATTTCGTTCCAGAACTTCTTCCGTTTGTACAATAAGCTATCTGGTATGACGGGTACGGCATTTACTGAGGCTGAAGAGTTCCAGCAGATTTATTCGCTAGACGTGATTCAGATTCCACCAAACAGGCCGATTGTACGTGTCGATAAGGATGACTTGATTTATCGTACGGAGGCAGCAAAGCTTAAGGCTGTGGCAGATGAGATCAAGAAATATCATGATCGCGGGCAGCCAGTACTTGTGGGTAGTGCGTCGATCGTGAAGAACGAAATGATCGCACAGTATCTCTCAAAAGAGGGAATTCCGTTTGAGATTTTGAACGCTAAGAACAACGAGCGTGAGGCGGCGATTATCGCTAAAGCTGGTGAAAAGGGAGCGGTGACGCTTGCTACAAACATGGCAGGACGCGGTACCGACATTAAGCTAGCGCCTGGTATCGTAGAATTGGGCGGACTTGTGGTGATTGGCTCGGAGCGACATGACTCTAGGCGCGTAGATAACCAGTTGCGTGGTCGTGGTGGACGTCAGGGTGACCCAGGTACAACGCAATTCTTCGTGAGCTGCGAAGATGACTTGATGCGTATTTTCCAAGGTGAACGAATTTCGATGCTAATGCAGAGAATGGGTGTCGCGGAAGATATGCCAATTCAGAATAAGACTGTGAGCAAAACACTCGAGCAGGCGCAGAAGCGCGTGGAAGGATTTAACTTCGATTCGCGTAAGAACGTCGTGCAGTATGATAACGTGATTAACCGACATCGTAAGGTTGTATATTTGATGCGCCGAAAGATTTTGAGCGGCGATAACATTCGTCCAGAAATTGGCAGGCTATATAAAGAAGAAATTGAAGAGTTGACGCAGTTTAGTGCGCGCGTAAATAAGAATTTCAAGGCGAACTTCCTAAGGGTGTTTGCACTTGATGAGGACTTGGTAGATTCTATCGGCTTGATGCGTAAAGATAAAGAGCGCCAAAAATTGGCACTTGCAGCAGTTGAAGAACTTTACAGCGATAAGGAAATGGAGTTTGGCGAGGAGACGATGCGCAAAGTTGAGCGCGAAGTTTACTTGCAGGTACTTGATACGTTGTGGATGCAGCATCTTGAAAACATGCAGCACCTACGCGAGGGAATTCATTGGCGCTCGGTTGGGCAGCGTGATCCTTTGGTGGAATACCGCAGCGAATCTCAGAAGTTGTTTGATGGTTTGCAGAGAACACTCCGCGAAGAGGTGATGAAGATCTTGCTAAACCTAAAGCAGCAAGAGCTTGCGCCAATTAGCGATGACGAATATGATACAGAATTGACTAAACTTGCAGAGAATGCGACCGAAAAGGGCGTGAACGAAGTATCGGCAGGCGCAAAGAACTTGGATGATGAGTTTACGAAAGATGGCGCCGCTGCAAAGAACGCGGGTAAGAATACCAAGAAAAACCAGGCTCGTAAGCAAAAGAAAAAATCTCGACAGAATAAGAAAAAAGGCCGTCGCTAGAGCGAAATGAAGCACACGATTGAAGAGGTCAAGTTAAGTAGCGGCGCACGCGGTTTGTTAATTGATGTTCCGGATTCAAGCGTGATGAACGTGAGGGTGATTTTCCGTGCAGGAAATAAGCTCGTGAAAAAGCCAGAAATCTATGAAGTTGCGCACTTGATGGAGCATATGGCATTTGGTATGAATGCTGACTACAAGGATGAACAGGCTTACGAGGCGGAGTTTACGAAGAATGGGGCATACCATAATGCGTGGACGTCGGATTCGATTATTGCCTATGAGGCAGAATGTGCGGATTTTGAGTGGGATCGGATTTTGGCGCTGCAGGAGCTTGCAGTTGCGAAGCCGAAATTTAACGAAGAAGAATTGAAAGCTGAGAAGGGGAATGTGCGATCGGAATTGACTGGGTATCAGAATGATTACTCGAGGTTAATTTGGCCGAAATTACAGCAGGCACTTGGCGAAGAAGTTTTGACATATGCGGAGCGATTGAAAACGATTAGTAATATTGAGCTCAAGGACATTCGCGAGCACCATCGTAGGACGCATACGGCGCATAATATGCAGTTTATTATTACTGGTAATATCAAGGGGCGAAAACGCAAGATTGCACGAATGTTGGACGCTTGGGATTTGAAGCCTGGTGAGAAATTTGAACTTCCAGCAGACGCATATGTTGGCACGGAACCGATTTTGATTCGCCGTAAGGACGCAAGTAATATGACATTTGGGTTCTCGTTCGTGATTAAACGAAGGCTGGAACCACAGGAGCAATATGCAATGTCGTGCCTCAATCACATATTGAACGGCACAATGAATAGTAAGATTTTTGGACAGGCGCGGAAGCGTGGATTGGTTTATGGCGTGGGCTCGATGACGACCGGTGACGCTTGGAGTAGTCTATGGGATTTTGATGGCGAAGTGAATGCAGAGAATGCAGAAGAATTATTTGATTTGATTGCGATTGAGCTAGCGCGAGTAATTAACGGTGAAGTGGCAGAAGCAGATATCAATGCAGCGAAGGTATATTCACTTGGGCGACATCAGATGTTGGCGCAGACTGCAGAGCAGATTAGTGATTATTATGCGCGTCAGTATATCGCTATCGGTACTTATGAGCCGATGACGGACGCGCCGAAGATGATTGAGGGGATCAATAAGAGCACGATCGTGAGCTTGGCGCGAGAATTTATGCAGTCGGGCGTTTCGGGGCTTGCTATGGTGGGGAATATGGAGAAGGCGATTGTGAATGAACTTTGGGGAAGAGTACTCGGGGCAATCTAAATAAAAACTCCCGCGGAAAATAACGCGGGAGTTTTTTGGTGGTGATTTTTTAGACAAACAGATGATGGTATCTCTCGAACGAAGTATGTTCGTCGATGATGTTCCAGCCGCGCTCTTCGGCAATCGCACGAAGCTCGGGGCTGGGGCAAACGGCAAAGGCGTGTTTTGCAGCTGCGAGCATGCCTTCGTCGCTTTTGGAATCGCCAAATGCCGCATAGATGCTGGATAGGGATATGCCCTTAGCCTCGATTGCGGCAAGTTTAGCCTCTGGCGTTACGAGAATGTTAATGTCGCCTGTGAAGTTGCTGTCGTCGTCGACCGCCATTTCCGAGCCGATCTCATCGGCGTCGATTGTGAGTGCAAGGGCTTTTGCCATTTGCGAAGGTTCGGTAGATACCAGAAAGAAATCTGTATTCTCCGGACTTAGGTGGGTCAGTAGGTCACGAAAGAATGGACGGATGTTTTGCGGTTCGCAGCAGGCGAACTCGTAATCGGCGTTAAAAACCTCTTGCAGGTTTTTGCCTTTGAGTGCGCAGGCGTAGATCCTAAGGGTCTTATGGAGCATTTCGGCATAGCTGAGCTGCCCTGAGCGATAGAAATGTAGGACGTTTTGGATGTTTTGCAGAGTGTCTGGCTTGAGTATGCCTTTTTCTACCTCATACTCAAACGCGGCAAATGCAAACCAGCCGTCGATTAGGGTGTTGTCGATATCGCAAAGATAGACCCGTTTTGACATGATTTTTCACCTCCAATTTTATAATGTGCAAATATAGTATAGTTATACCACAGTTTTTGATAAATGCAAATAGATTAGGAGATTTTTTCGGGAAGGGTGATCTCGGGGTAGAACTTACGAATATGATCGGCGTAGCCGGCGTCGACGTCTTGCCAGATGCGCTGCATTTTGCGAATACGTGCGACTGATAGGTGCCCGTTGTTTAGCTGCTTGTAGGCACGGAGAAGCTCGGTCTCGAACGCGTCTGGTGTTGGACGGGAAATAATGCGGGAGATGTCCATACCTGGGTGTGAGACGCCAGCAAAGCAAAAATCAATAATGCCGATAACTTCGTCTTTGTCATTGAGGATGATATTGCCTGGATTGAGATCGCCGTGCACGAGACGAGGTGCGGACTCGGTGCGACGCACGTAGCTGTGATGGTCGTCTAGGTGAGTGTCGTAGTGGCGGTGGTCGAGTTCGTGGAGAAACTTGGACAATGGATATTTTACTTCTTCGGGGGCGTCTTTTAGGTCGATGCTGCTGAGTTCTTTGATGAATTTTGCGACGGAGTAGGCGGTGGCGGTAAGTGTAGTGTGCGAGAGATTATAAATGCGATTATTGAGGGAGTAGCCTTCGATTTTTTTGTGGACGGAGAACGGACGGTCTTTGTGGAAATGTAGCTGCATGGATGGAGTATAGAAGCTAGTTTTGCCCTCGATGAAGTTGCAGAATCTAGCGTCTTTGATGATCATTTTTGACCAAAATGGATTGCGTGGGAAGCGGAAGAAAAATTCGCCCTTATCTGTGGCGACTTCGATAACTATATTTGTCCAGCCGGAAATGACATGTTTGGTTGATTTGATTTTTTGCCCCGTTAATGTGTCCCCAATGATGTCCTCAAGAGGATCCTTTGTAGTAAAAAAATCTTTCATAGTGTAGAATTATTGTAATATGGAAGATGCAAAAATACTAGCTGTGGTGGGGATGAGCGGCAGCGGGAAAACAACAGTTATTGACTATTTGACAGAGAGAAAGATTCCGAAAGTGTATTTTGGTGGAATTATTCTTAGAGCTATGACAGAGGCTGGTATCGAGATTACGCCAGACAACGAGCGAAAGTTCCGTGAGGAGATTCGTGAGCGCGAGGGCAAAGATTTTGTGGTGCGTCGCGTGGTTGAAGAAGTAAAAAACTTGGTGAATGCTGGTCAGCGCAGAGTCGTACTGGATGGCTTATACACGTGGACGGAATATAAGATTTTGAAGAAGGAATTTCCGAGCGAAAAAACTATGGAAGTGGTAGCGGTTGTGCTGCCGAAAAACCTACGGCACAAACGAGTCGCCGATCGACCAGATAGGCCATTTGACGCGAAGGCGATTTCGGAGCGCGACTGGAGCGAAATTGAGAATCTTGAAAAAGGTGGGCCAATTGCAAATGCTGACTACTACTTGGACAATTCTGGAACGATAAAAGATTTGCATGAAAATTTGGCGAAACTCTTGAAAGATACAGATTTTTTGCCAAGGCAATAGCATGAGTGGTGATTTGCAGATTGATATGGTGCAGCGTGAGCTTATTTTGACTGAGCTTGAAAAAGCGCTAGAAGCAGACGGAGATGTGGTTGAGCTGGGTTGTTATATGGGTGAGACTTCGGTGCAGATGGGGCGCTTGATGAGAAAATTAGGTGCTCAGAAGAAGCTGTGGCTATATGATAGCTTTGAAGGATTGCCGGAAAAATCCGGAGCCGATGCTTCGGCGATTGGCGTGAACTTTAAGGCGGGGGAATTGAAGGCGAGTAAGGCAGAGGTGATGATGAAGTTCAAGAAGGCGGGGCTGAATTTGCCGATTGTGAAGAAGGGGTGGTTTGATGAGCTTGAGCCGAGCCGAGATTTGCCGGAAAAGATTTGTTTTGCGCTGTTGGATGGCGACTATTATGACTCTATAAAAGTGAGCTTGGGGCTGGTAGCGCCAAAGATGGGTGTGAAAGGTATAATCGTGGTGCATGATTACCAGAACGAAGCGTTGCCAGGGGCAAGAAAAGCTGTTGATGAGTTTTTACAAAAGAACGGAAATTATAAATTAAGGGTACAATCTGGAATTGCGATTGTGAAACTTAAAATATGATAAAATTCACTAATGATACCAAGAAGGGTCGAAACAATGATACTGATATTTATTAGAATAGCTTTGGTTTTGATAGCGGCGCTTTTTGGCGTGCTGTGTTTGGTGGAGCCGGAATATAATAAATATGGTGGCGTATTGGCGTCTTTTGTTTTGCCGTTTTTGCCAGTAATAGTAGAGAAGTTGTTTAAGGTGAAGGTGTCGCTGAGACTGCAGCTGATTTACTATGTGTTTTTGTTTGTGTCGCTATATATGGGTATCAATATGGATCTATATAAGACGGTGCCGTATTTTGATAAAGTAGTACATCTATTGTCGGGAGCGCTGTCGATTATATTGGGGCATTATGCCTTGGTGTTTTTCAAACTCGAAAAGAGCCCGAAGTTGTTTAGAGCGTTATTCATGGTTTGTTTTGCGATTGCGATTGGTGTGCTGTGGGAATTCTTTGAATTTGGTTGCGATAAGCTACTTGGGCAGAGCATGCAGCAGCTAGTGTCGGTCGGTGTGGATGATACAATGTATGATCTACTTGCGGCTACTATTGGGGCAATACTCGCGTCGATTTGGATGGTCAACCAGAAAAACTTAAAATTTCTAGAAAAATAGCAACGAACTTGTTAGCAGGCTTGACAAGCGAGTGCTAGTTTGTTAACATTGAAAGTATGTTAGCACTCAATGCGAGAGAGTGCTAAATATATTGAACTAAACCACTAAGGAGGAAATTGATAATGGGAAAGATAATTGGAATTGATCTTGGCACCACGAACAGCGCGTTTGCGTATATGGTAGCCGGCAAACCAGAGGTTATCACGAATAGCGAAGGTGATCGCACGACGCCTAGCGTAGTTGCAGTAACCAAGAAGGGCGATCGCTTGGTTGGTAAAATCGCACAGCGCCAGCGCGTGACGAACCCAGAAAACACGATTTATGGCATCAAGCGATTGATTGGCCGAAAATTTGATAGCGAAGAAGTGCAGCGCGATATTGATATTATGCCGTACAAAATCGTTAAAAAAGGCAATGGCGTTGCGGTAAAGATGGGCGAAAAAGAATATACGCCTGAAGAAGTTAGCGCGATGATTTTGTCGAAGATTAAGGCAGACGCAGAGGCGTTTCTTGGTGAGAAAGTTACTGAGGCGATTATTACTGTGCCGGCATACTTTGATGACAGTCAGCGCCAAGCTACGAAGGATGCAGGTAAAATTGCAGGCCTAGAAGTGAAGCGTATTATTAATGAGCCAACGGCTGCTGCGCTTGCTTACGGCTTGGAGAAGAAGGAAGATCAGCAAATTGTAGTGTTCGACCTTGGTGGCGGTACGTTTGACGTGTCGGTGCTTGAGCTTGGTGATGGCGTTTTTGAAGTGAAATCGACTAACGGAGATACTCACCTTGGCGGCGAAGACTTCGATAACGTGATTGTAAACTATCTGCTAAACACATTTAAATCGGAAAGTGGAATTGATCTTAAGAAAGACGCAGCAGCAATGCAGCGCATTAAGGACGAGGCGGAGAAGGCAAAGAAAGAGCTTTCGAGTACTACACAAGTTGAGATTAACTTGCCGTTTATTACTGCAGACGCGGATGGCCCAAAGCATTTTGAACATACATTAACGCGAGCAAAACTTGAAGAATTGATTAAGCCTTTGATTGAGAGGCTTGCTGGTCCAGTTGAGCGAGCTTTGAAAGACGCTAAGTATACTGCAAAAGATATTGATGAGGTAGTGATGGTGGGTGGTATGACCCGCATGCCGATTGTCGTTGAAAAGGTAAAGCAACTCTTTGGCCGTGAGCCAATGCAGGGTGTGAACCCAGATGAGGTAGTAGCGGTTGGTGCAGCAATTCAGGGCGGCGTACTTGCAGGCGACGTGAAGGACGTATTGCTTCTTGACGTCACGCCACTAACACTTGGTATCGAAACGATGGGCGGAGTGCGAACTGCTTTGATTGATCGCAATACGACGATCCCAACGAGCAAATCGGAGACGTTTAGTACGGCTTCGGACAATCAGCCACAAGTAGAAATTCATGTGTTGCAAGGCGAGCGTGAATTTGCAAAAGATAATAAATCGCTTGGACGTTTTATCCTTGATGGCATTGCGCCTGCGCCACGTGGCGTGCCGCAAGTTGAGGTGACCTTTAACCTCGACGCTAACGGCATTTTGAACGTGACCGCAAAGGACAAGGGCACTGGCAAAGAACAAAGTATCACAATCCAAAACTCTGGAAATATGAGCAAGGAAGATATTGAGAAGGCGCAAAAAGACGCCGAGGCACACTCGGAAGAAGATAAGAAGCGCAAAGAGGCGATTGACGCCCGAAACCATTTGGAGAATGTAATTTATCAGGCAGAAAAGATGCCAGATGGATATAAAGATAAGATTAGCGACGAAGACAAAGAGAGTATTAAAAAGGCTGTTGAGGAAGCAAAGAGCAAACTCAAGGAAAACGAGAACGATAAGGACGGCCTAGAAGCTGCGGCGAAAGAGTTGAACGATAGGATTATGCCAATCGGTGCGAAGCTTTACCAGCAGAATACGGACGATAAGAAGGACGCTAAAGAAGATAAAAAAGAAGAGAAGAAAAGCGATGACGACACTGTAGAAGGTGAAGTTGTCGATAAATAATCTGATTGACGGATAGCTAATCCGATTTTAGATCATAGAAAAACCCGCTGAAAGTTAGGCGGGTTTTTTGTGGTATAATAAGCTTATGGTTTGGCTCTGGATACCAATAGCGGCAGCATTTTGTTATGCGATTTCTGGGTTTATAGATAATTTTTTGGTGGACACGTACTGCAAGAAGAAGAACCCAAAGTGCATGTCGATAATTTATGTCGCGATAGAGCTTGTGATTTGTGTGGTAGTGGCGATAGCTAGCCAAGGTGCGGTCTTTACGGGTGTTGGTTGGGGTGAAATTGGGATATTTCTGTTAGCGGCGCTGGTGAATTTCTTTGGATCGATACCGTATTATCGAGCGCTGAAGGATGATGAAACGACGGAAGTCGCGCTATTGTCGCAAATGTCGCCGGTGATGGCGCTAGGGCTTGGATTTGTATTTTTGAACGAGGTGATTGGGGCTCAACAGTTGGTTGGGTTCTTTATGATTCTTGCTATGGCGGTGTTTATTGTAGTGGGATCAGGACGACGACGATTTAAGATGAAAGCGACCGCTGGAATATGTATGGTAATTGCGTGTTTCTTTTGGGTGATGAGCGATATTATATTTGTTTTTCAGGCGCGCGAAGTAGATTTTGTGGCGAGTATATTTTGGTTGATGATGGGTGGAGTAATATCAAACGTTTTGGCGTTTATCGTAATGAGAAGTTGGCGAAAAGACCTGAAGAGTTTTTTGGCGCGAAAGCGGGGACGAAAGATCTCGATTATCGTAGCAAATGAATTGGTTTGTTTGGCGGGCGAGGTGCTGTGGCGATTTGGCGTGGTGGTAATGCCGGTCGCGATTATGTCAGTAACGGGTAATGTGGCGCAGTTGATAATAACGTTTATATTGGGCGTGGTACTGACTTTGATAGTGCCGAAATTTGGGCGGGAAAAACTTAGTAAGAAAGTGGTTGCAAACCATGCGCTCGCGATGGGAGTGATCGCGATAGCTGTGGTATTATTAGGATAATAAGGAGACGGCAAAATGGGCGAAAAAATTGATTTGCATGCGGTAAATCCCGATCCAGAAAAACTAACCGAATACCAAAATTTTGAAAGTAATATAGTAGACTACGCACATTTTGAGGATAATCAGGTGGCGAGGTCTGAGCAGAAAAATGCGTTTATGAAAGATGAGGCGTATTTGCCAAAATATGATTACCCGCGACTAGATGGGTTGTATGACGATTTTATGTCGGGGCGAATGACTCCGATGGGGCATGAAAAGAAATATGATTCTTTGCTGGATATGAAATCGGGGATATACAAGGTTACGCAGGAGCTTCATATTGCGGCGGAAAAAGGCGATGAGAATAGTGCGCGCTATGCAATGTACGCGGATTTTCATGAGCACAAGTTGAATTCAATCTTGATGCTGGAAGATGCGCAGCGGCTGCGGGAAGATAACAACGACGTAAATCGTCGAGCGTTTACCGAAGCGAACGAAAGACTATATGGCGAGTACCGACAGGATTTGTTTGAGGGAATTGTGGACGGATCGTATGAGCAGATTTTTGATAAAGAAACTGTGAGCGAGCTGGGGAATATTGCACGAGAATATTTTGCGGCAGAGCTTTCGGTGGTGCCTGATACTGACGATACTGTATATTATGGTGCGGACGAGGTGAGCAGGATTATGAATGAAGCGCTAAGAGCGAACGGTTTGGCGGAGACTGGCTGGGAAGCCGAAGTGAATCCAAATAAATCTGGCGTTTCGGTCAACGGAACGCAGCGGAAGTTGTTTTTGCCTACGAATACTAGTCGCAATGCGGCGGAAATTAAGCGGTTGATGGTGCACGAGATTGGCGTGCATGCTCGCAGGTATGAGAATGGTATGGAGACTGGAGAGTTTCTGTTAACGAACGGCACAGGGGATTATTTGCCGGCAGAAGAAGGTTTGGGCGTGATACTTGAATGTGCGATTGCGGGGAATTTTGAGAATGCATCGTTTGATCGTGCGGTGGAGCGATATTTGGTAGCGGGATATGCTTTGGGCGCTGACGGTAGGGGCGCAAAGGACGCGCGGCAGACTTTTGAAGCTAGTTGGCCGAAGATTGCCGAGCGACTAGCGGGTGAAGGCGGTAATGTTGACGACGAGAAGGGCGAGGCGCGCAAGAGAGCGTTTAATCATACGGAGAATGCATTTCGCGGTACGGACTTTTATATGCAGGGGATGATTTACTCGAAATTGAAGGTGTATTACGAGGGATTGGTAGATAATATGCGCTACTTTGCGGAGAGTGGAGATATGCGCACGGCGCTGGATGTAGC
Source organism: Saccharimonadales bacterium (SeqCode) (assembly GCA_047974525.1). Lineage (GTDB taxonomy): Bacteria > Patescibacteriota > Saccharimonadia > Saccharimonadales > Saccharimonadaceae > UBA2834. The sequence continues at coordinate 46,464 of JBKECJ010000001.1, read as the reverse complement.
GATGCTTGGGGAGTATGATCATACTTCAGAGGCAGAGCGAAACCAAGTTGCAGAATTGGTTAGGCTCTGACGACCACCCTTAAGATGTGGTAGAATATGCTTATGGAAATAGTTTTAGTTGTATTGGTGGTGGCTTTGATATTCGGAATTGCATTTGCGGTGGTGATGATGAACCGACAGATATCGCAATTGTCGCATACCGTGAATGACAAGCTTGAGAAAAATAACATGCAAGTGCAAGAGTCGATTGGTAAGCAGCTGACCGAGTCGAATCGACAGCTGCACGAATCTAATAAGGTCGTGGCGGATATTTCGGCGCGAATTGCGACGATAACGGAAACTAACAAGCACGTGGTGTCGGTTGCGGACGAGCTGAAGACTCTGCAGAATGTACTGCAAAACCCAAAGCAACGCGGGGTGTTTGGAGAGTATTATCTGGACTCGGTACTTGGGAATGTGTTACCGCCAAATGCTTACCAGCTGCAGTATAAGTTTAAGGACGGGGAGATTGTTGACGCGGTGATATTTTTGGATAAGGGAAATATTTTGCCAGTAGACTCGAAGTTTTCTTTGGAGAATTATAATCGCATGCTGAATGCGAAGGATAAAGCTTCGCGAGACGTATATGCGAAGAAGGTGAGAGATGACTTGAAGGGGAGAATTGATGAGACGGCAAAATATATACGGCCCGGCGAGAAGACGATGGATTTTGCATTTATGTTTATTCCTTCGGAGAGCTTGTATTATGATTTGCTGACCGGTACTGTGGGGACTTCTGGGGGATCGAAGCGAGATTTGATTGAGTATGCCTTTCGAGATAAGCGAGTGATTGTGACGAGCCCAACGAGCTTCATGGCGTATTTACAGACGGTATTGCAAGGGCTGCGTAGTTTGCAGATCGAGAAAGAGGCAATGGAGATTCAATCGCGTGTGGCGAAGCTGGGGACGCATATCAATAGCTTTGAAACTTATATGGATAAGCTGGGGAGTTCTCTTGGAACGACTGTGAATCACTACAATACGGCACATAAATCTTTGGCGCAGATCGATAAGGATGTTGTAAAAATTACATCATCTGGAGAAGCGACGATTGAGCCGAAGCAGATTGATAAGCCACAGCTAGATATCTAAAAAAAAGACGCCGATTGGCGTCTTTTTTGTTGATAGATAGAAACTACGCTTCTTTTGCAGCTTTCTTCTCGGCTTCTTTGGCTGCCTTTGCGGCTTTGTTGCCAAGAGAAGTCTTGAGGGCTTCAGCGCGCTCGCGGCGTGCCTTAAAGCGATCGACACGACCTTCTGTATCGATGATCTTTTCTTCACCGGTGAAGAACGGATGGCTTGCGCTTGAAATTTGAGTTTTAACTAGTGGATATTCTTTTCCATCGGTCCACTTGATGGTTTCTTCGGTCTTTGCAGTGGAACGAGTCAGGAACGAAAAATTAGCCTGCTCATCGGAGAACACAACAAAGCGATATTCTTTAGGGTGAATTGATTTTTTCATAACTGTGACTGATTATATCAGATTGCAACTCTCAAGTAAAGGGTTTTCTAGAAGAAACGCAAGGCGTTGAATGGGAAGAGGCGGAATGCGGCTGGGCCGACGACGCGACAGAGAGGCGCAGTACCGAGTCCGTTGCGGGAATCATATGAATGAGTGCCTTCGCGGTTGTCGCCGCTGACGAAGATTTCGCCTTCTGGTACGATGGTGTCAACTTCGCCTGAAGTATAGGTTTTTGGGCCGTCTTGATCTGATACGTGAGTGGCCTCGTCGGGACTGAAGCCATCGGGATTTTCATCGTTGTAGACAGTAAGTTTGCCCTCTTTTACTGTGACGCGTTCGCCCGCAAAGGCAATGACACGCTTGATGATGTATTGATCTTTGATGCCTGGGGTTGGGTTGCAGGTGAGAATTTCGTCGTTACCGCCGTTTGCAAAAACGATGATTTGCCCGCGCTCTGGTGAATACTCTTCGCCAAAGAGGTGCGCCATTGTGACTGGCACGCGATTGACGATGATGCGATCGTTGGAGTGGAGAGTGTTTTCCATGCTGGCGCCTACAACATTGTAGCTACGGAAAATGAAGGTATTTAGGATAAAAGTACCGGCAATAACGGCGGCAATAAAAGCGATTAGACTGAGCGTGTCCTTGAGGACAGGGTGCCGTCGAAAAAAGGAGGGTTTTGTTTCCATTCACCCATTTTAGCATAAGTAGCGACGGATGTGGTAAAATAAGTTGCATAATATGGCGGATTTTATAAACGTTCGGAGAGGAAGAAATGTACTGAGTGCTTTGATGCACGTGGTACTAAATTTGGTACTCGCAGTTTCATCGACGGCGCTGACGCTGATTAGCGGCTCGTGGATTTTGGGTGTAATGCTGGTGCTCTTGTCGAAATGGCGAGTTGTGGCGGTGCGGCCGCGCTATTGGTGGCTAAACATAAAATCTAGCTTGGTAGACTTGATTGTTGGTGTGGGTTTGGTGTTGCTTGTATATTATGCTGGAACTGAGCTAAATATCGGACATGTGATTTTGACGGTGATTTATGGTGTGTGGCTAGTAGCGATTAAGCCGAAGAGTTCGGAAATCATGACGGAGACGCAGTCGCTATTCGCAGTATTTTTTGGTACGGCGGCGGCAACACTTGTGGCGGCAAACCTTGACCCCATTGTGCTTGTTATCGCGAGCTTCGTGATTGGGTACGGGGCGGCACGACATGTTTTGATTCAGGGCGAAGATCATGATTTTTCGATGGTTACGTTTGTGACGGGGCTATTGATGGCGGAGCTCAGCTGGGTGCTATACCATTGGATGATTGTATATTCGCTGGATACCGTGAGCCTAGTAGTGCCACAGCTCGCAATCGTACAAACCTTGTTTGCATTTGTATTTTTCAAAGGTTACAAATCCGTGCTCAGACACGATGGCAAAATGCGCATGAGTGATGTGCTGGCTCCAGCGATTTTCTCAGCAATTATTATGGTTATCATGGTAATATTTTTCTCAAAGCCAATATTTAATGTATAGAAAAACGGAGGAATAATGGACAGCGAAAATGCAATAAATGGTGGTAGCATGGAAGTTCCAGTAACGCCAGTAGTGCCGAAATTTGGTGAGACACAGAAAAACGAGAAACCTACGCCGAAGACAAAAAACAAAGGTAAGGGATATAGAAGCGCGGTGATTGGCATGTGCGTGCTTGCAGTAGTCCTTTCGGGCGGCGCAGCGACAATTTCAATTATAAATATGGTAAATAGTAGCCAGCCTACTGCCGTGATTGATAATAGTTCTTCTGGGAATTATTACGACGGAAACTCTACGCAGTTTGAGGATACGACGATTGCGAGCGTAGTGGAGAAAGTGTCTCCTGCTGTGGTGTCGATTTTGACGGAAACGCAGGTGCGTAGCTATTTTGGGCAAACGCAAACTAGCGAAGGCGCCGGTACAGGCATGATCGTGTCTGAGGATGGCTATGTAATTACGAATAATCACGTGATTGATGGCGCTGATACTGTGGCGGTTGTGACGGATAGCGGCGACACTTATGAGAATGTAGAAGTTGTGGGAGTTGATCCTTTGAACGATGTCGCGTATTTGAAGATTCCGAATGTGTCGGGCTTGCCTACTGTGACTTTGGGCGACTCGAAGACGATTTCGACTGGTCAGCCGGTATTAGCGATTGGAAACGCGCTGGGCGTCTATCAGAACTCGATTACGCAGGGAATTGTGAGCGGAACAGGACGAACAATCACGGCGAGCGATTCGTCGGGGCAGAATTCCGAAACTTTGTCGGACATGATTCAGACTGACGCGGCGATTAACCCAGGTAACTCGGGCGGCCCTTTGGTAAATGCGGCGGGCGAGGTGATTGGTATAAATACAGCTGTCTCAACCGATGCGCAGGGTCTAGGATTTGCGATTCCGATTTCATCGACGAAAGGCATGCTGAAGAGCATTGTGGAGCGCGGTAAAGCCGAGCGAGCATACTTGGGCGTGAATTACGTCGCTATTACAGCGGACGTTGCAAAAGAATATGGCCTGTCGGTGACGCAAGGCGCATATATTTACAGTAGCAATGGGAGTCCGATTGTTTCGGGTACGCCAGCAGACAAAGCAGGACTAAAGAGCAAAGATATTATTTTGAAAGTGAATGGCGTTGACGTTGGCGCTAAGGGCTCGATTTTGTCATTAGTTGGTGAATACGCACCGAACGAAAAAATCCAGCTGACTGTGCTTAGGAATGGCGAGACGATACTTATCGACTTAACGCTTGGCGCATATCCTACGAGCTAGAATTTTACCCCTAGTAATTGACGGGGGAATATGTTAAAATTATTTGGTAATAATATTTAACGAAACAGTTTTGCCGAAGAGGTAAAACAAAGGAGAAGGTACGATGCCTGTAAAAGTAGATATGAAAGCCTTGTTAGAGGCGGGCGCGCATTTTGGTCATAAGACTAGCCGATGGCACCCAAAAATGGCACCATATATCCATAGCAAGCGCCAAGAGGCGCACATTATCAACCTTGAGAAGACTGTAGAGGCGCTAGAAGAAGCGTTGCCAGAAATCACGAAGGTTGCAGCAAGCGGTAAGAAAATACTGTTTGTAGGTACAAAGAAACAAATGAAAGAAATCGTTAAGGAAGCAGCAGAGTCTGTTGATATGCCTTACGTAACAGTACGTTGGGTTGGCGGTACTTTGACGAACGTCGAAACGATGAACAAGCAAGTTAAGAAACTCAAAGATCTCGAACGCCGAATGGCGAGCGGTGAGCTTGAGAATCGCTACAACAAGCTTGAGATCCAGAGGTTCCAAGAGGAAATTGATACTCTTAACGAACGTTATGGTGGCGTAAAAGAAATGAACGAGCAGCCGGCTGCAATTATCGTGATGGATACAATTCAGGATAAGAATGCAGTGAAGGAAGCTAAGGTTCTTAATATTCCAGTATTTGCGATTGTTGATACGAACAGCGACCCAACAGAAATTGATCACCCGATCCCAGCGAACGATGATGCAATCAAGGGCGTTAAATTGATCTTGGATTACTTCACAGAAGCAGTCAAAGAAGGCAAAACAAAATCGGCAAAATAAGGAGAATATAATGGCAGACATTAGTATTGAACAGATTAAGAAGCTAAAAGAACTCTCGGGCGTGGGTTTGACTGATGCAAAAAATGCCTTGGTTGAGGCTAAGGGCGACTTTGATAAGGCGCTTGAAGCAATGCGCAAAAAAGGTTTGACTAAAGCAGAGAAGCGCGGCGATCGCGAGACTCGCGAAGGTTTGGTTGATGCTTACGTTCACGATGGCCGCATTGGTGCGATTGTCGAAGTGAACTGTGAGACTTCGTTTGTGGCTAAGACCGACGAATTCAAAGATTTAGCGCACAAGCTTGCTATGCAGATTGCAAGCATGAATCCAATTTGGGTAACCGAAGCGGAAGTTCCAGCTGAAGAGATGGAAAAGGTAACAAAAGAGGCAGAGGCTGGGTTGACCGGCAAAGAGCCTGCAGATAAGAAAGATGCGATTGTTGCTGGTAAAGTATCGAAGGCTTTTGCCGACAAGGTGCTTATGAACCAACCATATATTTTGGATGACACGAAGACTGTCGCAGAGTTTATCAAAGATGCGATTGCGAAGACAGGTGAGAATATCACGGTCAAGCAATTCAAACGCTTTGAGCTGGGCGTATCGGAATAGAGAAATCTTGATACATAAATAACTCCCCGAAATGGGGAGTTATTTTTTTGTGGGGAAAGGCGGGCAATAAAATAACTCTCCGTGGTGGAGAGTTATTTTTGGATTCGTTACTTAATTACTTAAGCAACTGCTTTCTCGTCGGAGAGCTTGCCCATGAAGTCCGATAGGTAGAAGCCTACGGTTGCACCTAGCATTGGGAAGATAGCATAGGTAGTTAGAGCTTTGCCGATTTCGCCAAGAAGCGTACCGAAGTCAGCCGCTTCGCTTGGCAGTACTTGGTACATGATAGCGATTGCTGGGTTTAGTACGAATGCGTCTTGGACCAACAAGTAGTTGCTGGTGATGACGATCGAGATTAGGATAGCGATAAAGATACCGCCGGCTACGACTGCACCAAAGGTGAAGGCGCTGCGCTTGTAGATCAATGCTCTTGCGAAGAAGAAGCCAATGATGATTGCGCCGAGGAACTCGACCATAGTGATTGCCCAGAACATGCCGTCTTCGGCTGCTGCGATTGTTGGCAATGCTGCTGCGGATTCGCCACCTGCGCTTTGGAAGGCGCTAACGATTAGCAAACCAAACCAAGCACCGAGTACTTGCGAAATGATGTAGAGCGTACCACGAATTGCAGAAACGCGGCGGCTTGCCATCATACCAACAGTAATTGCTGGGTTGAGATGCGCACCGGAAAGTGCAAAAACGCCTACTGTGATTGCTAGGATCCCAAAGATGAGATATAGCGGGTTGTAGATACCGAGAGTGAGCAGAATGATTGTAAGAATCATCGTACCGAAAATCTCTGCAAGAATTGCGCCGATGATGCGTGGATTCTTGAAGATAGTTAGAATATTTTCGGATGCATCATATTTGCGACCAAAAAATTCTTTTACCGGGTGCTTGCTTACGGTTGTTACTGTTTCCATTGCTGGCTTTGCGGCTGGTTTTACTGCCGCTGGCTTAGAGGTCTTCTTAGCTGAAGACTTCTTTGTAGTCTTGGCTTTTGCGGTTGCCATTTAACCTCCTGTATTAAAATATATACTCACATAATATCACAATTCTGTTACAATAGAGAAAGATAATTTTTGGAGGCAAACATAAGTGGGTATATTGGTACAAGACAACGGACAGCGCAGCAAGTTGCAGGATAAGATTACCGCAGATTTGAGAGAGAAAGCGCAGAAGTCATCGCAAGCAGGCGAGCGCCCGGATTTTGTTGAGGATGCCGAATATTCTAAGCATCTAAAGAAAACGGGACGATTTAGCTGGTTTTGGTTCGTGTTGGTTTTTCTCGCCGTGATCTCTCTTATTGTCATCTTTGTGCTGAAATAGTACAATTATAGGTATGAATACTGAGATAGAAAAGCTCAAAAAAGAGCTTAAGGCTTTGAACGCCGAATATGGAAAAATTAAAGACGTACCGGCAGAGAAGCGCGGGGAGTTTGGGCGTGAGCTGAATGCTAAAAAGCAGGCGATGCTCACACAGATCGATCAGCTGGAAAAAGAGGCTCTGAACGCCGACGTGGAGCCACTCGACGTTACGGCGTCGATGGGCATAAATGCGGGAGTGCCGGAGTTCTTGACGGCAGACAAGGGAAGTCAGCATCCGCTGATGACTGAGCTGGATCGCGTAATTCAGGTTTATCAGCTGATGGGTTTTGACGCGGTAGAATCGCGACAGCTCGATGATGAGTTTCATATGTTTGATAGCTTGAATTTTGAAAAAGAACATCCAGCGCGTGATGGCTATGATACTTTTCGTACCGAAGAGGGTTTGATCCCGCCAGCACATACTAGTACTATGCAATATCGAGTTTTGAAGGCGAACAAACACAAGCTAGCTGAAGGTAAGGAAATTGCCGTAGTGGTGCCTGGACGAGTATTCCGCAACGAAGACGTTGACGCGACGCACGAGCATACTTTCTATCAATGCGAAGGCGTGTATGTGTCAGAAACTTGTACGCTTGGCGACATGCTTGGAATTTTGCGTGAGTTTTTTGAAAAATATTATGGACAAAAACTCGCTATCAAAACCCAACCTGGATATTTTCCATTTACAGAGCCAAGCTTGGAATTTTTGATTGAAAAACCAAAGACTTTGGGTGGCAAAAAAGGTGATTATCTAGAAATGCTGGGGTGCGGTATGATTCACCCGAATGTGCTGAAGACTGCTGGGATTGACCCAAAGAAATATCATGGCTTTGCGTGGGGCGGCGGAATTGACCGATTGGTGATGTTGAAATATGGACTTGGCGACGTGCGAAACTTTGAGAGTGGGAATTTGAATTTCTTGAAGGAGTTTTAGGATGGCGGAGATGCAAAATGGCCCATTTCGGGTAAAGTCTAAAAAAACTGTATATAAGAATCCTTGGATTGAGGTAGAAGAGCACGAAATTGTGCGACCGAGTGGCGTGGATGGACTATACGGTGTGGTAAAAACTTCGGATAGCGTGATTGTGATTGCCGAGAATAATGAGCAGAAGATTTTGCTGATTCATGCGTTTTCGTACCCTGGCGAAAAGTGGCATTGGGAATTGCCTGCAGGTGGCGGCGATGGTGAAGATTTGCTAGTGGCTGCAAAGCGAGAGTTGCAAGAAGAAACTGGAATGAAGGCGGAAAAATGGGAAGAGCTGGGTCTATTTAGACCGATGGACGGCTTGATGCCAGAGCGCTGTGCGGTATGGCTTGCTACGGATATTCAGAGTGGCGATTTCTTGGATGCAGATGACAATGACGTGATCGACGGGCGTAGGTTTTTTAGTATGGACGAAATAAATGAAATGATTGAGGCTGGCGAAGTTGACGAGGGTACGACGCTTTCCGCCTTCTATTATTATTTGCTGCACAAAAATAAATCGGAAAGGAAGTAGGATGTTAATTTCGCTGAATTGGTTGAAGAAGTTTGTGAGTTTGGATGAGGTAAAGACCGATGAATTGATTACTTTGATTGGTGCGCGATTGGTTGAGGTGGAGGGGACAATAGACCAGCGCGAAAAATACAATAATATATATGTAGTAAAAGTCGTGAGTGTGGAGAAGATTCCCGATACGCATTTGACCCTGTGTAAGATTGATGATGACGGCAAGACGAAAATCGCACGAGATGAAGATGGGCTGATACAAGTAATGTGTGGTGCCCCAAATGTACGTGCGGGAATGCTTGCGGCGTGGATTGCGCCAGGTGCGATTGTGCCATCGAGCGTAAATGAAGACGCGCCATTTGTGATTGGTACGCGCAAAATGCTCGGAAAGTACGAGTCGCATGGTATGCTTGCGGGCGCGGATGAATTGGATTTTGGCGACGAGCACAAGACGATTGCGGAAATGGATCCAAAAATTGCAAAAGCAGGACAGCCGTTTGGCGAGTTATTTGGGCTAAATGATATTATTCTTGAAATTGAAAATAAATCTTTGACGCATAGGCCAGATACTTTTGGCATGATTGGCTTTGCGCGCGAGGTAGCGGGGATTTTGGGGCAGAAATTTGAAACACCAGAATGGCTGATGGACTTTGGCGAAAAAGACTTCGTGATGAAGGGTGCTGATCTCAAAATTACGCTTGCTGATAGCAAGATATGTCCGCGATATACTGCGCTGATTATGGAAAAACACGGCGATGACAAACCGAAATACCTAGGTGAGATGGAGACCTTACTTGCGCGAAGTGGTATGCGCCCAATCTCGCCGCTTGTGGATGTGACGAATTATTTGATGTTGCTTACTGGGCAACCTTTGCATGCTTTTGATTACGATAAATTGGTGAAAGTTGGTGGAAAGCCAACGCCAGAAATTATTGTGCGGCAGGCGAAAAAGGGTGAAAAACTTGAGCTTTTGGATGGCAAGAAGGTTGAGTTAGTTGAGAGTGATATTGTGATTACGAGCAGCGACAAGCCAGTTGCGCTTGCTGGTGCGATGGGGGGTAAAAATACCGAAATTGACGAGAATACGCGAAAGATTATCGTGGAGTCGGCGACATTTAGTCTTTATAATTTGCGCAAAACGCAGATGGCCCACGGAATTTTTAGTGAGGCAATTACGCGATTCACGAAAGGGCAGCCGGCTGGGCAGACTTTGCCTGTGGTAAAGGAATTTGCGAATATGGTGGCTGGTGGGATGAAGCCGCTGGCGCTGATTGATGAGTGGCCAAATGGGGGGAAGAAAAATGTCGTTAAGATTACCACGCAGCAAATCAATGAGTTGCTTGGAACGGAATATACTTATGCGACGATTGAAGAAACGCTACGAAATGTTGGCTTTGAAATTGACTGCGATTGCGGGAAGAAAGATAAATGCGACTGTGAGGAAATAAATGTGATGGCGCCGTATTGGCGAACCGACATACATATTACAGAAGATGTAATTGAAGAGGTTGGGCGACTTTTGGGCTACGACAATATAACGCCACGCGTGCCAAGACACGGAACTGCTACGCCGAATGAATTGTTTGAGCTGAAGACACAAATCCGCCAGACGTTGTCTGCGGCGGGTGCGAATGAGCTTTTGACGTATTCGTTTGTGCATGGAGATTTGCTGACGAAGGTTGGGCAGGATGTAGAAAACTCGTACAAAATTGTGAATTCGATTTCGCCAGATTTGCAGTACGTTAGGCAGCAAATTGCACCGTCGTTGCTGGTAAAAGTGGCGGAAAATTTGAAGAATGGTATTCCGGAATTTGGTTTGTTTGAGATGAACCAGTTGTTTTGTAAAGAGAGCGGGATGGACGAAGAAAACGTTCCAGTTTTGTACAATAATCTTGCATTTGTATATGCGTCTAAGGACGAGAAAAGCTGTTTTTATCAGATTAAAAACTACTTAATGTATCTTGCGGAGCGGCTGAATATGGAGATGAAACTTGTACAAGTTTCGGACAAAGAAGCAGCGTATATCCCAGCGTTTATTGAGCCGAAAAGATCGGCGAAAGTAATGCTTGGTGATGAGTGGCTGGGCGTGGTTGGTGAAGTGAAAAAATCGGTAGCGCACGAGCTAAAAGTGCCAGAAGGTACGGCGATTTTTGAGCTAAATTTGGATACGATGCTTGGCAAAGTTGGAAGCTTGAAGAAAGATTTTAGGACTAGCCAGTACCCTTCAGTTGGGCGAGATATTACGATTGTGGTAAAAAATGATGTGCCGTACGAAAAGGTGGCAGGGCAAATTGAGAAACTACTTAGTGACCAAAAACTTGTCTACAAAATAATGCCAACGGCGATTTATCAAGCCGAAGCTGAAGCGGATTTGAAAATATCATTCCATTTGGAGTTTGCATCGCTCGAAAAAACTTTGGAGAATAAAGAAATTTTGAGCATTATGACTAAGCTAGAGAAGCTCAGCAAAAACTGAGAAGATGCTCTCGCTTGACTGTGCTATAATGGGAAAATTAGAGAAACATTTAATGTGGGCTTTGGAGGAAAATAATAATGGTGCAAAGTGGTGAGCTCAAGACGAGCGCAAAAATGCGAGTAGCAATTATCGCGGTGGCGGTATTGATGCTCGGCTCGACGATAGCTCTGTATATGGGTATTGTACTTGGGTACAATAACAGTTCGACGACTTCGACTGCGACGAGCGAAAAAGAGGCAAGATTTGAAGAGCTTTATGCGGAATATCAAGCGGAACTAAGTGCGCAAGCTTCGGAATTGTCGCTAGTTTATTTTGATACGTTCAAGCCATACTTGGCAAACGTAAGATCATTCAACGCGGCTGACGTTACGAGTGTAAGCACGAAAGATTTGGTGGTTGGAACTGGTACGGAAATTTCCGAAGACTTTACCGACTATATGGCATATTATATTGGCTGGCTGTCGGACGAAACTATCTTTGACTCTTCGTTTAACTCGACAACGGGTCCAACTGCGCTTGGCACCCCACTTGCTGGTGGCAATATGATTGAGGGTTGGAATCAGGGAATTGTTGGAATGAAAATTGGTGGAATTCGCGAAATTACAATTCCGTCTGAGCTAGCTTATGGCGACACAGAAAATGGTACAATTCCAGCGAACAGCCCATTGAAGTTTATCGTGATGATGATTGATCCTGTCGAGCAGATTGATTGGTCGGACGAAATGTACGATCTTTATAACGAGATTTATGGCACAAGCTACTAAAAAGATTTTGGACGTTGCGATTATTGGGTCGGGCCCAGCGGCTTTTACGGCGGCACTATATGTGGCACGCGAAAACCAAGCGGTTACAGTATACGAACGAGAGTCGATCGGTGGACTAGCGGGAACGATTAGTAATATCGAAAATTACCCTGGTTTTACTGGTACTGGTGCAGATTTGATGACGAAGATGCGTACGCAGGCCGAGGATTTTGGAGCAAAAACTGAATATGGCGAATGTACTGGCGTGAAAAAACTCAAAGGGCACTTTGAGCTGACGATTGATGACGAGCCGGTGCTGGCAAAAACTGTGCTGATTGCGACTGGGTCGGAGAGGCGAAAGCTGGGCGTGCCGGGCGAAGAGGGGTCGGGAGTTTCGTACTGTGCGACTTGCGATGCGCCAATGACAGAGGGGAAGGATGTGCTGGTAGTTGGGGGAGGGAATTCGGCAGCGCAAGAGGCGTTTCATCTGTTGAAATACTGTAAATCTGTGAAAATCTTGGTGCGAAGTGGACTAAAATGCAACGATATACTCAAAGATAGGCTGAAAAAGGAACCGAAGATCGAAGTGCTAACGGGGGTCGTGCCGACAGAAATTGAGCGAAAAGATGGAAAATTATGTGTAAAAACAGAAAAATCTGGCGTAATTGAGGCGGATTCACTGTTTATTTTCGTAGGTGTGCAGCCAGCAACGGCGTTTTTGCCAAAAGAAATCCTCGCTGAAGATGGATCTGTAAAGACTAAGCAAAACATGGAAACAGAGATAGACGGGCTATTTGCAGCAGGGGATTGCCGACTTTCGAGCGTGAAGCAGGCGATCGTGGCGGCTGGCGAGGGTGCGGCGGCGGCTGTGGGGATTAGCAAGCACTTGGAAGAGCTGCGCCACCACAGTAAATAAGCATAGGCGCTATTGACATATCGCGTAAGGTGTGCTATAATGGACGCATAGATATCAATTTGCAGATGTCTATCGTACATTAGGATGGCTGAAAAAGGCTATTTTTAGGAGGGTAAAAATGAGCAATAATTACTATCGTGCATTTACACCTGGATTCAACTGGTGGTACTTAGCGGCTCCGGCCGCAATCGTATTGTCTTTCCTGATTGGTTGGGCGATTCCGCGCGTTGAGAGGACTCCAAACGGAGGCCTGAGACTCAAAATGGTCGCGAACATGCGACTTGGCTACCTGGTTTCCGGATTATTGACTCTCGGTTGGGGCATTCTGCTCGTAAGTGAGAGCTATAGAGGTATCGTGCAGACTTTCGACAATTCATTGACATGGCAGGATAGTCCTGTTTGGTCTTTGTTGTTTGCCGGAGGGGCTGTTGCGATTCTGTGCGGCATTATGCTGGCGCTTTGTGTTTGTTCTTATAGGGCTGGACGTAATGGGAAGAAAAAATCCCTAATACGCAGATTCCGTTTGAAGAAAAGAACACAACCGGCGACGCCGATCAACGAAATGACACGATTATCGAGAGCGGCAGTTGTGCCGTTTCAGGCGGGTGATGACCGCGCAATGAGATCATGATTGGTCAGCCAAATTTTTAAACCCGCGAATGTGATATGTCGCGGGTTTTTCCTATGCGTGATAAACTAGAAGTATGGAAAAGTCCTTCTTCTTTTATGATTTGGAAACTTCGGGGTTGGATGCGCGGACTGACAGAATTATGCAGTTTGCGGGGCAGCGAACGGATATGGATTTGAATCCGATTGGTGATCCGGTGAATGTTTTGGTGAAACTCGCGGATGATACTTTGCCGAGTCCGTATGCGATACGTGTGACGGGGATTACGCCGCAGCAGACGCTGGCGGACGGGATGAGCGAGGTGGAATTTTGTAGGTTTGTAGAGAAAGAGATTTTTACGGCGGGGACGGTTGCGACGGGGTATAACTCGGTGCGATTTGATGATGAATTTATGCGTTTCGCTTTTTGGCGAAATTTTTTTGATCCTTATGAGTGGACATGGCGGGATGGGCGGAGCAGGTGGGATCTTTTGGATGTTGTAAGATTGACACGGGCGCTAAGGCCAGACGGGATAAATTGGCCGGTGGATAAAGAGGGAAAAGCTACGAACCGACTGGAGCTGATTACTAAGCTAAATGGGATTAGTCACGAGGCGGCGCATGATGCCCTTTCGGACGTGAATGCGTTGATTGATGTGGCAAAGTTGATTTGCGAAAAGCAGCCGCAGCTTTTTAAATATCTTTTTGAAATGCGAAACAAAAAAGAGGTGGCGAAATTGGTGAATTTGGAAGATCGAAAACCGTTTGTGTACGCGAGCGGAAGGTATTCGAGTGAGTTTAATAAGACGACTGTGGCGTGGCCTTTGGCGCCGGCTCCAAATGGAAACGTGCTTGTGTTTGATCTGCGAAATAATTTTGAGAAGATGGGGAAGCGCGTAGACCGAAATGGGAAGGAGACGTTTTTCCCGATGGTGAAGGAAATGAAGTACAACCATTGCCCTGCCGTGGCGCCACTTGGTGTGCTTGAGCAGGAAGATGGATGGGCGAAGATTGGATTGGCGAAGGCACAGGTGGAGGAGAACTTGGCGGCGCTTTTGCGACATCCAGAATTTGCGGAGCAAATGCGAACTGAAGCGGAGGCTAGGCCTGAATGGCCGGCGGCGAAGGACGCGGAATCGGCGCTGTACGATGGTTTTTTGGAGAACAATGATCGAGTGAGGTGCGATGCGGTGAGGGCGGCGAAGGATAGGGATTTGGCGGACTTTCATCCTGAGTTTAATGACCCGAGGCTGCCGGAATTGTTGTTGCATTATAAGGGGAGGAATTTTCCACATACACTTGACGCTAAGGAGCAGGAAACTTGGGAGAAATACAGGAAGGGGCGAATCAAGGCCCAGCAAAATGGTTACATCAAAGCGATACAGGAGCTTATGGCGGCGAAGGCGGATGCGTTTATGCTGCAAGAGTTGCAGCTTTGGTATGAATCGGTGGCATAGGTATGCAATGGCTTATTGGTCTTAATTCCCTGCGAGCGATCGCGATTGTATTGATTATTGTTTATCATTTTTTTCGTGGATTTTTACCAGGCGGCTTTGTGGGGGTGGAAGTATTCTTTGCGATTTCTGGGTTTTTGATTGCGACAAAATTACTGCGCGAGCAATATAAGGGCGGTATTAGCTACGGCAGATTTATTTGGACAAGGCTGAAACGGATTTTTCCGACGTTGTTTTTGTGCATTGTGGTGACGCTATCGCTGGGGAATTTTGCGGATAGGGATATGATGACGGGTGCGCGTGAGAATACTCTGGGCGCGGCGACTTTTTCGACGAACGTGGTGGAGATCGTGCGTGGGGGAAGTTATGAGGCGGAATTGATACCGAATGTATTTGGGCATACGTGGTTTTTAGCGGTAGAGATGCAGTTTTATTTGTTGTTCCCTATACTGGTTCTTTTGGTGTTGCCGCTATTCAAGAAGCGAAAGCGGGCGCTGAAAGTTTTTGCGGGGGTGTGCTTTGGGTTTGCGGTGGTTTCGATGGGGCTGATGGCGCTTTATGGTGCGGTGCTTGGCGCCGGTAACCGAGCGTATTTTGGGTTGGATTCGCATGTTGAGGCGCTGATGTTGGGGGCGGGGTTGGGGGTGATTTATATATTGAAGGGCAAGAAAATAAAGATGCCGAAGTTTGTGGCGGGCGCGGGATTGGTGGCGTGTCTTGGTGGGATTATTGCGATGAGCTTTTTGGTTAGTTATAATTCGGCGCTGACGTTTGCGGTGGCGCTTCCGGTGACTGCTGTGTTGTCGACGATTATGATTTGCTGTGTTTTGGCGCTGCAAAAGAAATTGGCGCGACCGCGACTACCGATTCGGGTGCTGGAGTGGCTTGGCTCGATTTCGTTTGGTCTGTATTTATTTCACTATCCTATATATTTGCTGTTGCCGTCTTTGTGGCAAGGTTTGGAGGCTTGGGTTTATGCGGCGATTGCGATTGTAGTGAGTTTTGTGCTTGCGATTTTGACGTATGTGTTTGTGGAGTCGGGAAAAGTCTTTTTGCCATTTTATAAGATGACGTACGTGAAGTTTTTTGCGGCGGCGCTTGGCATGGCGCTACTTGTGTACTTGCCGATAAATACGCTGATTATTGCGCCGGAGCAATCGTCGATTGCGGAGCAGTTGGAGGCAGAGAAGGGTGATGATTCTGGGGAAGAGGTTGACGAGATGGAGAGTGTGGATTTTGGGGGAGCGGAGAAGTTGGCAACGGAAACGAAAGATGTGATACTGCCCTATTTTGCGGCTGCGGCGTCGCTGGCGCGTAAGCCAGTTGTGGCGCCAAGTACTACTTATGTGCCGCCGGTGAATTATGTTGGTAATGCTAGCGTGCTGGTGATTGGCGATTCGGTGACTTTGGGCGCGAAGAGTGCGCTTGAGAGTGCGATAAAGAATGTGTATGTGGACGCGAAAGAGTCTAGGTTTATTTATTCGGCGGCGGGGATATTGGCAAATTATAAGGCGCGGGGAAACCTGCCGAAAGTGATCGTGATAAGCTTGGTGACAAATTATTATAATATTACGGACGCGGTGCTTGCGAATATTGTGAATATTGCGCCTGAGTGTAAGTTTGTATTTGTGACTGGATATGCGGGGCCGAACCAGCCGAGAGAAACGCAGAACGCGGCGCTAAAGAGCTTTGCGGCGGGCAGGGCAAATGTGTATGTGGCGGACTGGTGGGCGGTGGCGCGTAATAACTGGGGGCTGATGTATGCCGACCATATACATTTGCAGCTATCGGGGCGAACGGCATATGCAAATTTGATCGTGCAGACGATTGGAGGGATAAACTGATGAAGAAGTTTTTGAGAGTTGCAGCGCTCGTGGTATTGATTGGCGGACTGGTGTGGTTTGAAGTGAAGTGGGTGAGTGAGGCAGATTATGAAAACCAAAAGAGTCGCACGGCGGAACTGTTGACGGAGATTGCGGGGGAAGTGAGTATTATTGAAGTGGGGCTTTTGGAGGATGGGGAAATTGGAGAGGCGAAAGGGAGATTTGATACTGCCCTGTCGAGCTTGAATGAGATACCTTATGCTGCGCGCGAAAAAGAAGATTTGCTTGCAGAGCTGGCGACTTACGATGAGGGGCTGACGGACAATGCGGAGCTTGCGAAAGAATTGAAGATATTAAGGTCGCTATGTATGGGCTTTGCGGAAAAAATTACGAGTGAGTATAAGGAAAAAACTGTGAGCGCGGATTTGTTTAAGGCGATCAATAAGGAGTTTTTGGAATTGGCGGAGAATTTGCCAGAAGTAAAATACGAAGCGACACAGAAGCTAGTGACGGAGCTAAAGGAATTGATAAATCAAGTTGCGACGAGCGCGGCGGCAACGGCGAACTGTGTGGATACGTGCGAGAAGGCAACGATTGAGACGCAAAAAACCGCGTTGGAGCAGAAGTTGAGTGATGTGACGGCAAAGATAAATGTGGCGAACGATATGATTCGTGATGAATTTGATAGTTCAGGATTAACTCAGCGTTTGCATAATATATAATAGTGAAGTAAAAAAGGAAAAATATGAAAAAGATTGTGTTCCCTGAAGGTGGCAACGAATATATAAAGCAAGCGACGGCGAGGTTGACGAATGACTGTGAGCCAATTTTATTAAATGATGATTTGGCTGGGGCGGCGGAAATGGTAGCGGATGGTCGGGCGGATGCGATGGTGGCGGGAATTGATTATTCTTCGCGCGATGTGATTTTGGCGGTGCGAGATAAGATCGGCGTGCGTGATGGATGGAAGACTTTTTCGAGTTTGTTTGTGTGCGACATGCCAGACGGCAAACGATATATTGTGGCGGATGGAGCAACGTGTAAGAACCCGACGGCTGAACAACTTGCGGATATTGTGATCTTGGTGCATGAGGCGGCAGAGAAGTTGCTGGCGGAAACTCCACGAGTGGCGATGTTGTCGTTTTCGACTTTTGGGTCGGGCGGGAAAGATCCGTCGATGGATAAAATTACTGAAACTATTAAGATGGTGCGCGAGCGAAACCCTGAGGTTTTGATTGATGGTGAGATGCAGTTGGATGCGGCGATAAACCCACGTGTGGCGGAAAAGAAAGCGCCCACGGACTCTGAAGTTGCGGGGCGAGCGAACGTACTGATAACGCCAGATATAAATTCTGGGAATATTCTTTATAAGGCGATTGAGCAGCTTGCGGGTGCTCATGTGGCTGGACCGGTTTTGCTGGGCTTTAGAGCGCCGGTATCGGACTTGTCGCGCGGGTCGACAGTAGATGATGTGATCTTGACTGCGAAGTCGGTGATTGATTTAGCTTAGGGGAGTTTTGCGGCGCTTTTTTTCGAGCCACTCGGGAACTTCTGGCGTGAAGATAATTTCTGTCCATGCGTTTACTTCGTCTTCGGTGACGTCGTAATGCTTGATATAAACTGGCTCTACGCTGCCGTAGAGAGCGTCTTTCATTGAGAGGCCGAGCATTTCGGCGACGTGTTTGACTGTCGCTTCGTCGGGAGCTTCGATTTCGATATATGGTGGAACCCATGGCCATTCGTCGAGGTCGATTGACGCGCCTGCTAGTTCCCAGCTTTCGCGGCGGGTCTGCTGAATGTTGCGGGTAACAATGCCGACTTCTTTTAAGAAGTCGATGGATTTTTGAAAATCATCAACACCGACGCAGATTTCGCGAGTGCCGCTGAGAGTACGCTCGGTGACTTGCTTGAAGCTCATAGTGATATTGCCATCACCTTCGTCGCGGACTCTAATCCAAGAGCCATCACCTGCCCTGCCTGGAATCTCGGCATTCTGTCGAGTCATTTGGCGGAGAGGCTGAGTCATGCGACCGCCTAGGGATTTGAGTTTTTCACGAATTTCCTCGTGGGGTACCAAAAATTTAGCTTCTACTTCTATCATTTATCTAGTTTAGCACGAGAGACTATTTTTTGTCGTCGAGGCGATAGTGTACGTCGCGAATGGCGTTCATGTAGTAAAGGAAAGCGTCGTATGGGGAATCGTAGGCAGAGAAGTAGGCATGGACGTCGCCGTCGTTGAAATACTTGGTACACATATAATATACGTGATCGCTGGTCTGAAGTCGGCGCCAATCGTCGATGAGTTTTGGGTCGCCGGAATTCATTACGCCGTCGGTGAGTTCGTAGATCGCGCGCATGGCTTCGTGTTGCATTGAGTTGCCGAGCCAAGCGGAAAGATCACGCTCGGTGTCTGCCCAAGTGACTGTCCATGGCATTGAGATTTCGCCTTTTGGCTTGTCGCTATTGCAGGCTTCGCTGACTGTGAGGAAGTTGTTGTCTTGATCGCGATTCCAGCGGTATACTAGGTGCTGGAAAAATTCAAAGATACCGGTATCTGCCCATTGGTGTTCGCCGAAAGTCTCGAAGTCCATGAAGAGATTGATGAGCGGGCCTTTTAGCGTGGCGGTTTCGAGCCAGCCAAGGTATTTGTCGACAGATAGTGGCCATTCTTTCCATTGTTTGTCTGAGAAGCGGAAAGCAATGTCGTCGGAAAGGCGATAGTTTTTTAGCAATAGTTTGATGTTTTCGCAGCCCTCTGGGGTATATACGAAATTTGGACTGCGCCATTCGAGGACTTTGTCCCAACCTTCAGCGAGAATGCCGTTGAACCCGAAATCTTCGGCCCATTTGGCGAGATCGTTGTTGTAGGATAGCTCGGTATTGCGGAAGACTTTGGTTTCGACTCCGAAGAGTTCGCGAACTTTGTCTTGATGCATCTTGACCTGAGTTTCAAATTCGGTTCGATTGTAGAAGAAGGCTAGGGAATGGAAGTATGTTTCGGCGACGATCTCTACCCTGCCGGTAGCGACGAGGCGCTGAAGAGTCTCGATGACGTCTGGGCCCCAAGCCTCGGCTTGTTCGATAAAAGTACCGGTGATAGAAAGGGAAAATTTGAAACCTTCGTAAGTGCTGAGGCATTTTTCGAGAGCGGCAAGCATTGGACGATAAGATTTTTCGGCGACCTTTTCGAAGATGCGCTGGTTGTTTTCTTTGGCATACCAATCTTTGTCGGTCCAGTACTCGTGGTCGCGACCAACGGAAAAGATACTGTACTGTTTCACCCGGTAGGGTTGGTGCATATGTAGGTATAGTACGATTGATCTCATGATGGTACGCTTAGAAAATGTTCCTCTTATGTTTTCTCACTTCATCATACACCTGGACGCACTTTTCCGCAACATCGTCCCAGGAAATTCTGGTGTATTCTTTTGCGACGCCACTCTTGAGGCTTTCGGCCAAAGCGGCGCTTTTTGCGATGCCAACAAGTGAGTCTGCAAGCTTGTCTTCGTCCCAGAAATCATAACGCATAATTGAGCGAAGAACTTCGCCGACGCCAGATTGTTTGGTGATGATAAGGGCATTGCCATGGTGAGCGGCTTCGAGGGCGGTAAGCCCGAAAGGTTCGGAGACGGATGACATGACGAAAATATCGGAAATAGTATAGATGTCGCGAAGTTGTTTGCCGCGGATGAAGCCAGTAAAGAGGACATTTCGGGAAATGCCGAGATCGGCAGAGAGTCGCATGAGTTCTTCTTTTTGTTCGCCGTCGCCCGCAAAGAGGAAGACGAATTTTGGATGTTTTTTGACGGCAAGGGCAGCGGCACGCATGAGGTGATATAGACCTTTTTGGAGGGTGAAGCGCCCAACAGTAGAAACGATAGTATAATCTTGTTTTTTGAGATTTTCGAGGTATTGGTAGCTTGAGCCTTCGTAGGTGTAATCGTCGTTTTCGTAGGAGGACATATCGAAGCCGTTGTAGGCGACGTCGATTTTGTCGGAAGGGATGTTGTATTTTGCTACGATGATGTCTTTGGTGGCTTGGCTAACAGCGATAATGCGATCTGCCCAAAGGAGGCCTTCGCGCTCGATTTCGTGAATTAGGGGATTGCCGCCTTCCATGCCGCTGCGATCATACTCGGTGGCATGAACGTGGGCGACAAGTGGGATGCCAAAGTTTTTCTTGGCAAGAACGCCGGCTTCGTAGGTGAGCCAATCGTGCGCGTGAATGAAATCTGGTTTGTAATCCATGAGGTAGCGTTCGACGAAGTTGCAGTAATCTCGCTGAAGGTCGCGCATGGAAACTCTTTCGCTGAGAGCGGGAGTTTTTTGGTAGATTTTTTCTTCGATACGTTTTGACTCGTAGGCGGAACCGCCATAACGAAACAGCGGATCGATGTGTGTAGCGGCGAGAACTTTCATGTGCTCTATATTGTGTTCCGCTTCATATGGAACGACGAAGTCTATGCTTGCGCCCTGCTTGGCCAAAGCCTTAGACAGGTGCAGACACGCTACTCCTAAACCGCCACTGTTATGCGGGGGGAGTTCCCAGCCTAGCATTAGTATTTTCATTTGTATTTAGTGTATCACTACGAAGCTGAGACGGCAAGTTAATAAAAGTTAAAAATGCTATTGCTTTTTTGACTATTTCGTGTAAAAATTGGTCTTAAGAGTAGTGGAAGACAAAAACGGTAACAAACTTTGTGAAGGAGCAAACTGTGTTGGTGTTGTCATCTGCTGGGGTTGGAGGCTTTTTAGGCCGAAATTTTAAGAAGATACTAAGTTGGGGTGCGGCTTTCGCTATGCTCGCGGTAAGCGGAGTAGCGGTTTTTAATGCTATAAATATATTGGCGGCGCCGGCGGATAGCTGGAAGATTGAGTCGGATGGTTCGGGGCTACTGAACGTTCTGACTGCGACGAGTCAAGAGAGTGGCGAAGTGAAGACGGTATATTGTCTTGACCCGTATACGGATTTTACGACAAGTTACCCAGACTATGTATATGTAGAGGCTTCGGACTTGAGGGATGTTGAGGCATTACTAAAGAGGTCTTATCCTGTACTTACGGCAAAACAGATGGGTATTGTGTATTTGAATGACGCTTCGCTGACGGATCTTGAGGCATACGAAGCAACGCAAATTGCGATTTGGAAAACTGTGACGAATGGGGAATATGAAGTTAACGATGTGCTGGTTGGGCGACAGTTTGAGCTAGTGAATGTGTTGCTGGAGAGCGACATCGTAATGAATGAAGGCCCGTGGCTAACTGTGAATACGAGTAGTGCCGTGAGGCAGAGTAGTAATGCGACCCGAGAATCTTATGGGCCGATTACGATCAATGTGAATACTGGCAGTACACGACTTGATACTGCAATAAAGAATGAGAACTTGACCCTGACGCCTGCGGCGGGTGAGCGTAGCTGGACGATTAGCACGAGTAGTGCGGTGACCGGCTCAGCAACATCGACTATAAAGGCGGGGACGTCGTATTATATAAATTATCTGAAGACGCAGGCTGGGGCGGTGGAGTTTTCGCTATCGAATGAACTTACGGACTCGAAGAGTCTGGATAGCGTGGATGAAATTATTTCGATCTATGGGGCAGACGTAAACCAGAAGCTTGGCGTGGTGCTGGACTCACCGAAATATGTGAGCTCAGGTATCATTGACCTCGTGAGTGGTTCGACCAGTATGACGCTGCGTAAGACTTGGCGATGTACGAGTTCGAGCGAATGTTTGACGAACTTTGGAGATACAATTTACTTTGATATATATGAAAATACTGGTAATGGGTATACCCTGTTGGGTACGTTTGACACGAAATATACGAGCATGATGTCGCCTAATACGGCGCAGTCGGTTGCGAATGATTACGCGCTGAAAACATATACGGAATATGTGGTGATTGAGCGAACTTTGGTGCCGGTAACCCCGAATACAGGAGATATGGTATCGAGCATGACGAGCTCTTATGGTACGGCAGGAAAGTACAAAGTGACGGGCGGGGTTTTGGAAACGGCCGGTGCTAGCGAATCGTATTATGCTGGGGTGAAATTTACGACGGGAATGAATGGGTCGACTGAAATTGTGAGCGCGGAGAATAGGACGGCGAGTATGAATATTACCTTGTCGAAGTCGGCGTCGGTTTCTTATATATACGATTACTATTCAGAGTTGGTGCCTGATACCACAAAATATTATATATATTCGAGTACGGATGGTGGGGCAACTTGGTCTAGCGTGACTGACCCAGTAACGATGTATGATTATGATTCGGAAACAGGATCGAGCTATAGCTTTGACATGACGCCCGGTACAAAGTATCGCGTGATTGAAGACACGCTACTGTTTGATGTGTATAGGCAGTATGACGAGTGTTATCAGCGAAACTTGGACTCGTTTGCATATGTCACGGGCACTAATTACTCGAATTTGAATAACTTGAAGGTGTTGAGGTTTAGTAATTATACGACCCCAACGTCGGTTAGCTCGACAATTAGTTTCCCTGGGCAGAATAGCTATGCTGGATATACGGGCTTTGAGTGGGAAGCTGGTTGGACCGAAGGGGCAACTAGTATAAGTATTGCAAATACATTTAGGTATTATAGCGATAACTATATTTGTGAGCCGGAGGAACCAGATCCAGAGCCAGAATATTGGCAGCGTGGTTTGTCGATTCAGAAATATACGTCGGGCAATAACCAAGCTGGATGGGCATCGGACTTTGAGTTTGACTGGACAGTAAGCGGTGAATATGAGGATGGCGGAGAAGAATTGGAAGTGCCGATAAACACTTCGGCGAAGAACGTGTTCTATGTTGACGGAGATTCGATGTATGGAGATTTCCCTTACGTGACGTACACTGTGACGGAAAAACCGCAGACGTTTTGTGCGGGTAAGAGTGAGGTGACGGGGACAGTAAGCGAGACTATTGACGGGGTGACCAAGACCACAACGACGACGGCTTCGTATTCGACAGCATTTTCGATAGCGTCGGGAAATTATAGCAATGTGACTTATGAATATGCTGCGGCGGATTGTAGTACGGGTGCCGTAATTGGTACTTGGAGCACTGCAAAACCTGCGGGTGTTTATGCGGCGCGCGTGAGGGTTACGACTTCGGGCTATACGTATAATGGCAATGTGACTGTGCGGGCTACAAATAGCGTTTCTTCACAGTCGACAGTTAGTTATAGCAGCGCAAGCCAAGAAAACGTGGCTTTGGTACTGAAGTATGGGTGGGATGGATATAACCAAGTGGCTAACTACTTGGATGGTACGAAGTTTGAGATTTATGACGACGCAGATAACTTTGTAGCGGATTGGGTGCTGTCGGCTTCGGATCGAGGGAAGTATGGTGCGGTGGCTGGAACTAGCGACTACTACGTGACGCCAGTCTTGCCAGTAGGTGAGTATTACCTGAAGGAGACTGAGGCGGTGCCGGGGTATTATGCCGATACGGAATCAAAGTACTTCTTTACAATTGCGCCGGTGAATGGAGTGACGGCGTTAAGCATTACGCAGGTGAGAAAGAATGGCGTGGCGGGCGCGAATACGAACTTTGGTAAGGCGATTTTGAACGAGCCAACTTATGAGTTAGCGGCGTTTAAGTTTAAGCGAAAGGTGCTAGAGAGCGCGATTGAAGATTCACATATTGAGCTGTTCCGCTTTACGGCCACTGTTGAAGAGCCGGCTTATGGAAATGAGAATTTGCGCGGATACGAAAAGGTGGCGGAATTTGACTCGCTGGTGGACGGTATTGTGATTGAAGAATTGGTATATGGTTGGTACAAGTTGGTGGAGGTGACGCCTCCAGAGGGATATGTGGGGCCAGAGCCGGAAGTTGCGGTTGGGTTCTCGACATATATTGGACCGACGGAAGACACGAGCAATAACTACTCTGGGGCGCGAGTATATATCGCGAACGACTGGGTTGGGCTGGATGAAGAGCCGCCGGTAGATCCTGGTACGGATCCAGAAGATCCAGAAAATCCTGAAGTGCCACAGGCGCCAAATACGGGAAGCGGAAGAGTGGGGATAAATGGCGGTATGGTGGCAGCATCGTTTATCGGAATTGGCTGTGCGATGGTGCTAGGGATTGCGATGTTTGTGGGTAAAAAGCTGACTGAAGAAATTGAAGATAGCGGCTCGATAAAATTGCAACGTTAATATATAATGGCATAAATGGAAAACGCTTATGGTCACGACATTGATACTGTTCTTGACGTATTGGATGCGACCGAAGCGGGCTTGAGCGATAAGCAGGCAGCAGAGCGATTGGCGAAGTATGGGCCGAACGCGATAAAACAGAAACCACCGAAAAAAGTGATAGCTATGGTGCTTGAGCACTTGACTGATGCGATGGTGATTATACTTTTGGCGGCGGCGGGACTATCGGTGATATTGCGCGAGTGGACAGAGGCAATTGTGATTCTCGCGATTGTGATTGTGGACACGACGATTGGGGTGATTCAGGAAAAGAAGGCGGCGGACGCGGTGGCGGCGCTGAAGAATTTGACGGCGCTAAAGGCGAAGGCGTTGCGCCAAGGTGAAGAGAGCTTGGTGGCGGCGGTGGATTTGGTACCTGGTGACATTGTGATTTTGGAGCAGGGCGTAATTGTGCCGGCGGATCTTAGACTGATTGACTCGAATAACTTGAAGATTCAGGAATCTGCGTTGACAGGTGAGAGCGAGGCGGTGGAGAAGGATTCGGACTTGGTAATGGCGCGAGGTGTGGGCGTGGGGGATAGGAAAAACATGGCGTTTTCGTCGACGATTGTGACTTATGGTACAGGCGTTGGTGTGGTGGTTGAGACGGGAATGAATACTGAGGTTGGGAGTATTGCGCGGATTTTGGATAATGAAGACGAGATGGACACGCCGATGAAGCAGAAGCTGAACAGAGTAGGTAAGGTGCTAAGTGTGGCGGGGATAATAATTGCGGCGGTGATTTTTGGTATTGGAATGTTGTATGGACGTCCGATGATTCCGCTTTTGATGACGGCGATTTCGCTGGCGATTTCGGTAATTCCCGAGGGGCTGCCTGCGACTGCGACGATAGTGATGGCGCTGGGTGTGGAGCGAATGGCGAAGCAGAATGCGCTGGTGCGAAGCTTGCCTGCGATTGAGACTCTAGGTAGTGCAACTGTAATATGCACGGATAAGACGGGGACGCTGACGAAGAACCAGATGACTGTGACGCGCGTTGCGATGGCGGGCGATTTTGCTTTGGGAAGAGGGGTGGATGTGAGCGCGCTCGCGCAGGCGCACCCGAAGATTTATGGGAATATTTTGAATGCGGCGGCGCTATGTAATAATGCCACGGAAGATCCGGATAAACCTGGAACGTATTTGGGTGACCCGACGGAGTCGGCGTTGATTGTGTTTGCGGAGAAATTTGGGATTGATCAGATTAAGTATGAGAAGAAATTTCCACGGATGTTTGAGCAGCCTTTTGACTCGCGACGAAAGAGGATGTCGACGATTAACCAAATGAGTAATGTGCTGGTGGCATATACGAAAGGTTCGGTGGAGGGGCTTTTGAGGCACTCGGCGTATATTTTGGATGAGCGGGGAACGCGACCGATTACGAAAACGGATAAAGAGAATATATTGAAGCTTGCCAATACGATGAGCGAGAAGGCTTTGCGTGTACTGGGTTATGCAATGCGAAAAGTGGATAAGGTGCCGAATGACGACGCGGAGAATATAGAAGAGGGCATGATTTTTGTGGGGTTGACGGGGATGATTGACCCACCAAGAAAAGAGGTGATTGGCGCGATAAAGACGTGTCATGAGGCGGGAATTAGGGTAGTGATGATAACTGGAGATCATGCGGTGACGGCGATGGCGATTGCGCGGCAGCTGGATATATATAGGGAGGGAGATCTGGTGGTGTCGGGGGATGAGCTGGCGAAGATGGGGGAGCATGAGCTGGATAAGAAAATCTCGAATGTGACTGTGTTTGCGCGGGTGTCGCCGAGCGATAAGTTGCGCATCGTGAAGAGTTTGCAGCGCAAGAAGGAAGTGGTGGCGATGACAGGTGATGGGGTGAATGATTCGCCGGCTCTAAAGGCTGCGAATATTGGTGTGGCGATGGGTGCGACGGGAACGGATGTGGCGAAGGACGCTTCGGACTTGATTCTTTTGAATGATAATTTTACGACGATTGAGTATGCGATACGCGAGGGGCGACGAGTATATAGGAATATCCAGAAGGTGATACAATTTTTGCTTTCGGGGAATATTGCTGAGGTGCTGACGCTGTTTGTGGCGACGTTGTTTAACTGGGAGCCGCCTATTCTTGCGGTGCATATTTTGGTGATAAATCTGGTGACGGATACTTTGCCGGCGCTGGCTCTGGGTGTGGATCCGGCGGATAAAAGTATTATGAAGGAGCAGCCGGTGCGGGGTGGGAGTTTGTTTGGCAAGGGGCTGGTGGGGCGAGTGCTCTCGAATGGTGTGTTTATATTTGCGGCGACGCTGGGCGCGTATGCGTTTGGGTTGTCGACGGCGAATTATGCGGTGGCGATGACGATGGCGTTTGCGGTGCTTGGGATCTCGCAGCTATTCCATGCGTTTAGCCAGCGATCGAATATTGATTCGGTGTTTACGAGAGGGCAGAAGCAGAATGTGTATTTGTTCTTGTCGGCGTTGGGGAGTTTGGTGATTTTGGCGGCGATGCTGTTCTTGCCGCCGTTGCAGAATTTCTTTAGTTTGACGTTCTTGAATCTTGAGCAATGGGGTGTGGTGATGGCCGCTTCGGTGGTGCCGTTTGCGGCGGTGGAGGTGGTGAAGTTGGTGAAGCGGGGTTTACGAAGAATACAGTCGACATAATTATAAAAATGTGTTAACATACTACCAGCAAGTGATTATACATTCTCCTACGGTTGCTTTAGCAAACAACGAAGTCAGTAGAACGTTCAAGCGCAAGCTAAAAGACAACTAATTGAAAGGACCCTAACAGAAATGGGAACCAAACTATACGTAGGCGGATTGTCCTACAATACTAACAATGACGGCCTTAAGGAGTTTTTCTCCACTGCAGGTACCGTCGTAAGCGCTGACGTAATCATGGATAAGTTTACGAACAAATCGCGAGGCTTTGGCTTCGTGGTGATGGAAACTCCAGAGCAAGCACAGGCTGCTATGAACGATCTAAATGGCAAAGACCTTGATGGTCGTACCATTTCGGTGAGCGAAGCTCGCGAAAAAACCGAAGGTGATCGCCGTAATGGTGGTGGCGGTGGCTTCCGTAATGGTGGTGGTCGCCCACGCGACAACCGCAATGGCGGCGGCAACTCTTTTCGTTTCCGCTAAAGAGTAGCTACACTTATAAATACGCACCTGTGTAAAACTGGTGCGTATTTTTTGTTGCAATGCGAAAAAGTTTAAGTTAAAATTAAACATAAGGAAAGTCTAATCCAAATACAGTAATAAAAAAGATGGAGGTTGTGTTTGGAAGCTTTCTTTCTGAGGGAGAAGAGTAGTCATAATAACAGTAGGCTATTCGGTGTAATAAAAAGAGAAATAAATTCAATAATGAGTGGGCTGGTGGTGATGCTGTCGTGCTTCTCGCTGTCTTTTATTGCGGGTAGTTTGATTATTGATGTATAACTGGTATGCGGCGACTGGCGGAACGGGCACATACGCACAGAGCACAAGCGGCACGAATGTAACTGGCAATATCTGTCCTGCGAACTTCCGCTTGCCGTCTAGCATGAGTGACGGCAGCACGGCGACCAGCAGCGGCACCTCGTATGCTGCGGCAGACTTTGCCGTCCTCAATGCCAGCATGAACGCTGGCGCACTTGCTGCGGGCGCCACGACTTCATCGTATTATGCAGGATGGTTGCCCTCTGGCGCGTGGGGTGGCACGTATTCTGGGGACTGGGCTAATGGTCTAGGCTATCAGGGGTCGTACGGCTACTTTTGGTCGTCTACCGCGAACTCTGCCGCGTACGCCCGGTACGCGGCCTTCTACTCAGGCAACATCAACCCAGGTGGTAGCACCTACTACAAGTACCTCGGACTTACTCTTCGTTGTGTCGTACCTTAGAGGTGTTAGTGCTTGGTTTGGTCGACCTGCTCAGACCTGTCAGAGCAAAATAGTGCAAGA
Source organism: Saccharimonadales bacterium (SeqCode) (assembly GCA_047974525.1). GTDB lineage: Bacteria > Patescibacteriota > Saccharimonadia > Saccharimonadales > Saccharimonadaceae > UBA2834. The sequence continues at coordinate 17,774 of JBKECJ010000001.1, read as the reverse complement.
ATTGGTACGATATTATGAGGCGGGTGGGGATAAGCTGGCGGTTGATGCGCCTGAGGTTGTGAGCTTTGCGTCTTATTGTGGGCTGACGATGCATTATTTGCACCGGAAATTATGGGTACCTGAATAGAAGGTTGACAAAAGTGCTTATGTAAGGTATTCTGGAGGGGTAAAAGGTCATATAAAAATAAAATAAAGTAGCAGGTGCAGGGCATTTTTTTGAGCTCTCGTGATTTTGTTACAGGAAAAGGAACACAAATATGTCAAAAACTATCACAAAAATTTTTGCGGGAGTGGGTATTGTTGCTGGTCTCGGAATGGCTATTTTGCCTATCAGTTCGTACGCTGCTACGCAGGATGTAGACGTTAGCTTTAAGATTAACGCAACGCTTGGCGGAAGTGAAACAATTTGTACTTCGGCTAGCAACGTTGCTGGTGGCGGTATCGCTGCTGGTCTTACGGCTGAAGTAACTTGCGCAATTAGCTATAGCGCTAACGGCGGTGCAAGCGTATCGATCGTTGATAAGGATGCAACAAATACATTGGTTGGATCGAATCCTTCCAATACGATCGTAGCATTTTCGCCTACCGCTAACCTATCCGGCTTGACTGCTGGTACTGAGGGTTGGGGCTACAAGTTTGCAGTAACTACTCCAGGTGCAGGTACGGGTGGCCTTTCGGCTATCGCGAATGCAGCTAACTACAATGGCGTGCCTACCGGTACGGCTTTGACAGTCGGCTCGAATACTGCTCCAGTTACAAGTGCTGCTGGTACGTTCACCTTTGGTGTACAGACTGCAGTTACGACTGTTGCAGACACTTATAGCGATACGGTAACGATTGCTATTACCCCAGCTGTATAAGATAGTTCTATCATAGCAAAAGCAGAAACCGCCTTGAAAGGGGCGGTTTTTTGCCTTATACTTAAGTTTAATTGGTAAGCGAGGTGCAATATGAGATCCAAAATGCATATATTACTTGGTGTAGTGGCGGCGTTTGTTTTGATGCTTGGTGCGAATTTGAATAATTATGCGATTGCGGAAGATCAGGAAGACAAAAAGGTGGGGCTGACTGTGTCGCCGTCGATTGACATGATGGGAGACTTGAAACCTGGGGAAACATATGAGCGTTCGATAACTGCCGAAAACCCGAGTGACGAAACGATTGCTTTTAAGGTGCTGGTCTCGAGTTTTTGGATCGAGGGGGATGATTATAAAATAAAGTGGGGCGTATCGGAAAGCCAGCATGGCAAGATTGCTGAGTGGACGGATATTGACCAGACGAAGGTGTATGAAGTGGCGGCGGGAGAGAGCTATACGCTAGACTACAATTTGACTGTGCCAGAGGATCAGGCGGGTGGGGCGCAGCACTTGATGGTGACGATAAGTATGGGCTCGAATGGTGAGGGTGGATTTATTGCAACCGAGATGAATCTGAACACGCTGATTTATGCGACTGTGGAGGGCGACGTGGAGGCGGGAGCGGAGATTGTATCTAACGCCATTCAGGGGTTTTCGTTTGTGCCAAGTGCGAGTACCAACTCGGTGGTAAAGAATACTGGTAATGTAGATCTGAATGTGAAGTATATGATATATGCGTCAAGCTTTTTTAGCGGCGAGCAGGCGTTTATGACGGAAGAAGATAAAATGCTAATCGTGGATAGTACGAGGATGTACGAGCAGGTGTGGACGGATGCGCCGCAACTTGGGATATTTAATTTGACGCAGGAGATTACGATTATGGGCGAAGTGCATACTTTTACTGGAGTGGTAGTGATTTGCCCGCTGTGGCTGATTGTCGCGTTGGCGATTGCGATTGTGATGATGACTGTGTATGTGATTTATAGGTATAACTTCCGAAAGAAACACAGAAGAAGCTGAGAAAAACCTTGCTAAACTAGGGAAAAAAAGTTACCATAAGGGTAATACTTGGTCACAAAAAGGATACAAAAGGTGCAAAGGTTACAGGTCAAGGGGTTATCTATCAAGGACAGGTTTAAAGACCCCGGAGTGTTAGCGTTTGCGGCTTTTCTTTTTTGTTTGATTTTATCTTTTGTGGCTAGCAGTATATTCTTGCGACCACAGGGAACGAATGCGGTGTCTGGGTTGCTTTTGGTGGGAGAGCCAAGCATGACGTTGACGGCGAGTGCGACTGTGAATATGGGAATAACGCCTACTGGGAGTGGCGTGATGGCTGCTGGCGCACAGACGCTGACAGCTACGACGAACTCTCCAGCAGGATATACTTTGGCGATTACAGGTGGATCTTCGGCGGCGCAGCTATTAACGAATGCGGCGTCGATTAGTTCGCCGATTGCGCTAGGAAGTAATACATGGGGATTTGCGATGAATCAGGTGAGCAGTAGCTCGGCGGCGAATACTATTACGAATGGGTTTGACGCAAGCTATGCTGTGCCAACGCCGAGTAATACCAGCAAGTGGGCTGATCCGCTGCTGGCGCCGACAATTAAGAATACTAGCCAGAAAGTTACGAATGATGTGACGACTGTATACTATGGCATTAAGGCGGATACGGCGCTGACGGCAGGAACTTATACAAGTAATATTCAATATGCGGCGACGGCAAATACTTCGACGATTGTGGTACCGACGATAATTTCGGTAACGCCGAGCTCTGGCCCAACGACGGGCGGAACGCCAATAACGATTATTGGTACGGGCTTTACTGTGGATGACGCGAGTATTACGACGGCGGTAACGATTGGTACGACAGCATGTGTGAACGTGACGATTTCGAGCAACACGCCGATTTCTGGACAGGATACGATTTATTGTAATACGCCGGCGCGAGCTGCCGGAACTGTGAGCGCGATTGTGGCGACGTGGGGTGGAACGGCGACACGTACGAGCGCCTATACGTATATTGCGCCAGCGGTGATCACTTCGGTGAGCCCGAGTCTTGCGAGTACTATAGCTGGAAAGGAATCTGGTCCATCGTTTACGATTGTGGGTACGAGCTTTACGGGCGCGACTACTGTGAAGATTGGCGATACTACTTGTACTTCATTTACGATTGTGAGCAGTACGCTAATTAACTGTATTGGTGCAAATAGTTATGGTTTGACGACTGGCGATAAGTCGGTGGTGATTGATAAGTCTGGGGTGACTAGTAATGATACCATCAAGGTGACGTATACGGATGAGAAATATCCGACAATGCAGAGTGATGATTCTTATTCGCAATGTTCGACTACGCCGACGTTATTTAGGGATGAACGTGATAGCCAATTGTATTACGTGAAGAGAATGGTAGATAATAAATGCTGGATGGTGGACAACTTGAAGTACGCTGGGTTTGGGGATTTGGTGGTGCTGGGTAAATATCTGACGGCGGATGGAACGAATACGCAGACTGCGGAGAACGTGGATGTGGCGAAGTTTGCTGATGGTGGATCGAATAGTTATTGTAGCGGTAGCGTAAATATGCCAACGAGTACGAATACGCGTTGCGGATTTTTGTATAGCTGGTATACGGCGACGGAAGGTACGGGTACGTTTGATATGCTGACGAATGGATCGCAGGCGACTGGTTCGATTTGCCCTGCGAATTTTCGATTGCCATCGACTACTTCTGGCACGGCGGGCCCAACTACGGCTGGTACTAGTGTGACGAGGTCGGACTTTACTGTCCTGAACGCTTCGATGAATGCGGGAACTTTGACGACGGGCGTAAGGGCAAACTATTTGCCTGGATGGCAACCAGATGGAGCCTGGCAGTCGGTATTTGCGGGTAACTGGAGTCTGACGACGAGTGCCGTAGGAACTGGTGGGTATTATCATTCGTCGACGATTGGGAATAGTGTGGATAGCGTGCTCAATAATGGACTATACGGGATTGACGCTACGACAGTGGATCTTTATGTGAGTAACGTGAAGAATGGTGGATTTGCAATGCGATGCGTGATGGAAGACCCTGAGGCGGGCGTACCTGCTGGTACGAATCCTCCAAATATTTCGAGTACAAACCCAGCGGTGCTTGATGTGTATCCGACGACTGGTTGGGGTGGCGATACGGTTGCGATTACAAGTAATGGACTGTTTACGAGTGTGACGAATGTGACAATTGGTGGAACGGCTTGTATTAGCTGGCGAGTGGTGAATTCTTCGCTAGTGTCGTGTGTGCTGCCGACGAAGACTTCGGGCACGACAAATAATATTATTGTGACGAATGGCGGGACGAATGTGACGAATGCTAGTACTTATACGCATATGAAAGTGACGTATTTTGATCCTAGCGCTTCTAGTGTGACGATAAATAGTGTGGCGTATAGTTATTATCCAGATGGATTTACTAGTGCAAATTGCTCGGCGTTGACGGCTAGTAATGCTGATCTTGGGAATAGTCCAGCAAATTCGATTGCTTACGTGCGCGATACTCGGAATGGTCAGGTTTATCGGGTGAAAAAGATGGTGGATAACAAGTGTTGGATGGTGGATAATTTGAAGTATATTGATACTACTATTGCTAATACGGCTGATGGGACTACTGGGATGGCATATAATAGTGGTGATCATATAAATAGCGGAACGACGGGTAAATACAATACTGTGGATGGTGGTATGACTCAGAGCTCCGCAAATACTGACAAGGCAATATATAATAATCCGATGGCTGCCTCTGGCTGTTATAGCTCGACTTATCTGCCGTCCGGTTCGCTCACGCATTGCGGGTATTTATATAACTGGTACGCAGCGTCTGCGGGCTCAGGTACATATGCGGCTGGTACTGCATACGTACAGGCTTCGGACTCAATATGTCCAGCGAATTTTCGTTTGCCGTCGGCTAGAAGTGGCAGTACGGGCTCAAGCAATGGGAGCTCGCTCAGCGCGGCAGATTTTCCAGTGCTGAATGCAAGTATGAATGCGGGGACTTTGACGACAGGATCTACGACGAGCTATCCAGGTGGCTGGCAATTTACTAGTGCTTGGGGCGGTTCGTTTTCGGGTAGATGGGACGAAGCGCTAGTTTATCAGGGCGGAGCTGGATATTTCTGGTCATCTACGATTAGTTCCAGTACTTACGTTTACGGCGCATCACAGGGAGCCACACAGGTCACTCCAGGAAATGCTAACTACTATAAATATTCAGGATTAGCTGCCCGTTGCGTAATTGAATAAGATTAGATTTCTGGTGAGGGGTCGGAGTCTAGGGAAATGAAATAATCGTAGAGTGGCATGAGTGAAATCATGCCATTTGCTATGCGGTCGGCTAGGTCTGGTGAGAATATTTCGGAGCCGTTTGGCTGTTCGTGAATTAAGGAAAAGGATTTTTTGTTGTACCATGCGGCGGTTTTTGGGGTTGGGGCTTCTTTTTTGCGTACGTATTCGTCGCCGGTGAGAATGAACTCGGATTGCTTGGCAAGGGGAGCGATGAGCTTTTCGAATTTCTTTGGATCTTTGTCTAGGCGGGTGCGGAATTTTGCCATGGTTTCGGATTTTGCGCGGTAATAGCCCATGCCGTAGCTCCAGTTTTCGGGGTGAAGCTCGAACCAGAAGACTGGCGTGGATGTCCACTCGTCGCTGGGTTTTTCGATGGAAAACCAGAGGTTGCTGCGGTATGGCCCATCGCCAGCGCGAAGGCGGCGGGCGTCACGGTAGACACGAGAGAGTTTGTGAATAAAATCTTGGCTGCCACATTTGTCGGTGACTTTTTTGAAGACGTCTTGCCCGAGCTCGCGCATGGGGGTTTGGAAATCTTGCTGGAAGTCGGACTTGTGTGCTTCAAACCAAGGCTTTTCATTGTTGAGGCTGAGGTTGCACATGAAGTCGATGGTTTTTGGTGAGAATCCTTTGAACATGGTGTGATTATATCATAGCGAAATCGGTCGGATGTATGGCGTGATTAGTTTGTAGGTTATTTTCCGCCGGTGTTGGGGACGCCAGGGGTTATGTCTTCTACGTATTCGTAGGAGGCTTGGAGGGTTTTTTCTGAACCATTGGAGAAGACGAGTTTTACGTCTACTACTCCTGCTGGGTGGCTGGGGGTGACTGCGATGATGTCGCCGTCGCTTGTGACACTAAAGCTTGTTGCGCGTTCGTTGCCGAAATAGACTTCTATGATGTCTAGGTTTGATATGAATGTTGGAATAACGTTGACGTCTCCGGATAGGATGATGTCTTCTGGCTGGAGTAGTCCCAAGCCAGAAGAGTAACCAATATACATTGCGGTGGTGTCACCAAAGACGCACAGGTTGCTTTCGGTGTCTTGAACGAAGATTGGGGTGGGATTGGATCCGGAGCTACCGGCGTTTGATTCGTCGGGTATTATAGAGAACTTCCTGTTATTTGGAAGGGCTGCTTTTTGTGGTGTGCTTATGTTCCAGTCCGTAACTAGTGTGCCTGCGATGCCGTTGGCGTTTGCGCCCCAGATGTATAGGTCGCCTGATTCTGATAGCGCGAGTTTTGTGCTTTGGTGCGTTCGGTCGGTAATTGATATAAGTTGAGAGATAGGTTCGTTGATAAGGGTTTTTGTGGGAGTTCCGTATTCACTCCAATCGTTTTGCCCAATGCCGAGTTGACCGGATGAATTATTTCCCCATGCGTAAACGTCGCCAGACGATAGGATTGCCGCAACGCTTTCTACGCCTACGTTAATTTTTTTAACTTCTTTGTCTGCGAGTGTCGTGATTTTGACGGGCGACGTTACCTGATCTTGGCCAGCATAGGCATCTCCGAGTCCGAGCATTTGGTAGAAATTACTTCCGAAGGAATAGACGTTTCCTGTGGTGGAAATCGCGTACGTTGAAATTCCCCAATTGCTAGATACTGTGACTGACTTTATTTTGTCATTATTTGGAACGCTGATTTGTGTAGGAATAGTTCGTGAAGTTGTGTCGCCGAGTCCGAGCTGTCCTGAATCGTTGTTGCCCCAGCCGTATAGTTTGCCGTCGGCGTCGACTGCGAACACGCTGCCTCCTGAGCCTTCACTTGTGCCCATACTCTCGAACGAAACACCTGCAGGGAGGGTGATTTTTGTAGGGGTACTTCTTCCGTCTTCGTCGCCGAGGCCTAGTTGTCCATATTGATTGTCGCCCCAAGCGTATATTTCGCCGCTACTCGACAGGGCATATATGGAGGGTTGAAATTCTCCAGCTACAAACATTTGCGTAATGCCAGTTAGACCACTAATCAAAGTGGGTGTGATTGCTTGGGATTGGTCGTCGCCAAGGCCAAGTTCGCCGAAAGATCCTAGTCCCCATACGTATACTTCGCCAGTCTGCGTTAGTGCATAGGTGGTGTCGTATCGGTCGGAATATATTGAGATAATTTTCTTGTCGCGTAGGTACTCGAGTTCTACTGGGTGGTCGTAGGTTTCTGAGATGGCGGGGTCGTTTGGGTCTTTTATGCCGGTGTCATATCCCCAGATATATACTTGGCCTTGATCGGTTAGGAGAGTGGTAACTCTTTCACCTGAAATTAGTTTTTTGGCAGAGCTTCGGATGAGCGATGCGTCGATTTGGACTTCTTGGTTTCCGGCGATTGGGCCGTTGTTTGGGCTGATTTTTTCTGTTGATTCGGATGCTAATACGCCAAGCGTAGCCTGTAGAGGAGATAGTATCGTTGCAGTTGCTGCTAGCAACAACAAAAATACCAGATATTTTTTGATTTTGTAAGAATTTTGGATGACCACGTTACTTGACCCTTGATCTCTCGCAATAATTGTTTATTACTTTTTTGAGTGTGGTCTCCACGACTACCCTTTGAATATATCACGAAAGCGGGATAAGCGCAACCGTTTTGGGGGTAGGTGAGGTAGCAAAAAGCCCCTGATTTTGCAGGGGTTTTTGAATAATCGCATTGGATTGGCAGGGGCGTACAGAATCGAACTGTAATCTAAGGTTTTGGAGACCTTTATACTAACCGTTGTACTACGCCCCTAGCTAGGCAATTATACCATAAATTGTGTTAAAATATTGGTATGTACGATAATTTTCGAGAATTTTTGGATGGAAAACAACAGATTTGCGTGATTCAGGCGGAGAACCCAGACGGCGATTCGCTGGGGGCGGCTTTGGCGCTGGAAGAGGCGCTGGGCGATCGCGACGTGGTGCTATATTGCCCCGTGGATATTCCAAAATATATGAGGTATTTTGAGGGTTGGAGTAGGGTGACGAATGAGTTTCCTTACAAGGCTGACGGATATATTATTGTGGACACGGCTTCGGCAACCTTGCTATCTAAGCTACTAGATGACGCGGCGATCAATAATCGGCTAAATACGGCGGGTGTTTTTGTGATAGACCATCACGAGACGGAGCCGGATTTGCCATTTGAATCAGAGCAAATTATTGAGACGAAATCGTCTACTTGTATGCTTTTGTTTGGGATTTTTGAGAGCCTGAATATGGAGATAAATGCGGCGTGTGCCGAGAACATGCTGTATGGCATGATGTCAGATACTTTGGGGATGACTTCGCAGTCGGTGACGGCGGAAGATTATCGAATTGCGGGTGACTTGATTGAGAAGGGCGCGAAGATTGCCGATATGGAAGAACGTCGCCGTGATTATATGAAGAAATCGCCGCGAATTTTGGACTATAAGGCGGACTTGATAAAGCGAGTGGAGTACCACTTGGACGGGCGACTTGCGACAGTACTCATCCCATTTGGTGATATACAGGAATATTCGGATGAATATAATCCTAATGTGCTGATTTTGGAGGAGCTGAGGCTGGTGGAAGGCGTGGATGTTGCCGTGGCAATTAAGACGTATCCAGATGGAAAACTGACGGGGAAGATTAGGGCGGCGAAGCCAGTAGCGGAGCAGCTTGCTGGGTATTTTGGGGGCGGTGGGCACCCTTATGCAGCGGGCTTTCGAGTATATGAGAATTATGAGCAAGTATTGCCGGAACTAGTGGGCGCGGCAAATAAATTACTATCGGAGTAAAAATGTTTGATTATTTTGTTCATCGGATTCTAGGTTTCCCGCTTAGAATGCGAGTGCGATATGACCGCGTAGTTGGGGGCGGAAAGCCGGAGCTAGCCGTGGTGTTTTTGCATGGAATTGCGAGCTCGTATAAGGTGTGGCGACATGTGATTGCCGAGACGGCGGGGCTGAAGGAGATGAAGGGGGTGAGGTTTGTGGCGCTGGATCTTATTGGATTTGGTAAGTCGAAAAAGCCAGATTGGTATGCATATGATTATAAAAGCTATAATAAGGCGATTAAGTCGACCCTGCGTAAACTAAAGGTGAAAACACCGATTGTGATGGTGGGGCACTCGATGGGGAGCTTGATTGCGACGGATTATGCGGCGGAAAATCCAGAGAAGATTACGAGCTTGATATTGGTGTCGCCGCCATTTCTGAGGCCTGGGGATTTGAGACGCGTGCCAGATAAGTTTTATGTGAAGGCATATACGGATCTGAAGAATCATACGGGGAATATGATGGTGGGTACGATTGCAAGCTTTATTTCGATGGCGTCGAGCTTTGATAAAAAGGCGCTGAATACGGAGGCTTTTCGTAAGTCGATGGATGCGATTATTTTGAATCGAGAAAACTGGGAGAAGATTTTGAAGCTAGATAAGCCAGTATATATGGTGCACGGCAAGCTGGATCCGCTGGTGTTGGGGGCGAATTTGCGATCTTTGGCGACGCATAATAAGCAGATTACGCTGACGGAATGTTTGGGTGGGCATGACATTGCTGGGGCGAAATGTAAGCGAGTTTCAAAAGTGATTCGCGATGCAATCACGGCGGCTTCTGTGATACAATAGGCTTATGCATGGGTTGGGAGTAAATACGGAAAATATAGATAAGAGAATCCGTTTTTGTGACTATTTGGCAGTAGCTCAGATATTTTTGAAAGATAATTATTTGCTGGAACGCCCATTGGAATTTAACGACGTAAAGCCGCGACTCTTGGGGCATTGGGGTACTTGCCCTGGTATCAATATTGCGTATGCGAACTTGAAGGCGTTTTGTCCAGATATGGAATTTATTTTGGGGCCTGGGCACGGATTTCCGGCATTGCAGGCGAACATATACTTTGATGGCGTGTTGGGTGAGTATTATGAGAAAGCAACCCGAGATTATGATGGGTTGAGGTATGTTGCAGGGGAGTTTTCGTGGCCGTATGGATTCCCGTCACACGCTTCGCCGGTGACGCCTGGTGTGATTGCAGAGGGCGGAGAGCTTGGCTATGCACTGGCAAACGCTTATGGATCGGCGTTGGGGCGACCAGAGAAATTCGTAGCGTGCTTGATTGGTGATGGGGAATTCGAGACGGCGACGGCGCTAGCTAGTATGAACTTGAACAAGTTGCTGGATTCGGATGCGAATGGTAAAGTTTTGCCGATTTTGCACCTGAATGGCTATAAGATTTCGGGGCCAACGATTTATGGGCGAATGAGCGAGCGGGAGCTGACGAACTTGGTGCGGGGGTTTGGGTATGAGCCGGTGTGGGTGGATGGGCAAAATACTGAAGAGTTTCAACTTACGCTACAAGAAATGCCGGAAAATGCTTTTGTATTGATAATGACGCCGAAGGGTTTGACTGGGCCGAAGGAGCTGGATGGGGTGAAATTGGTGGGGAATTATGCATCGCATCAGGTGCCTCTGCCGCTTGCTGGAAGTAATGAAGAGCAGCTAAGAATGTTGGAGCGTTGGTTAAACTCATATGGTTTCAAGGAGCTTTGGAATGAATTTACCAGATAGAATTGATAATCCTGGAGTGGAGAAAAACTCGTCTGCCGAAATGCTTGGCGAGTGCCTGCGCGAAGAAATGGCGCGCTCGGATGATTTTTACTTGTTTTCGCCAGATGAGACGGGATCGAATAAGTTGGATGCGGTTTTTCAGGAGACGAATCGGGCGTGGGTGAGGGAGACTTTGCCGTGGGATCGAAATTTGGCGCCGGATGGGCGCGTGGTGGAATTGTTGTCTGAGAATGCGTTATTTGCGGTGCTGACTGGACATATTTTGAGTGGTGGTCGCGGGGCGATGACCTCATATGAAGCGTTTTTGACGATTGTGAGCTCGCAACTTGACCAACATTTGAAGTTTTTGAAGCAGTCGAAGGAGATTGATTGGCGGCCAGATTATAATGCGCTGAACTTGCTATCGACTTCGTGTTGGCAGAGGCAAGATCATAATGGCTATACGCATCAGAGTCCGGCGGTGATTTCGTCGCTGCTCTCGAGACCTTCTAATTTGGCGAACTGTTTGTTTCCTGTGGATGACGTGGCAGCGGTAGCGGCTTGGGAATTTATGGCGAGCTCGAAAAACGTGGTGAATCTTGCGACATTTAATAAGACTAAAGAGCCGCGCTGGATGGATATAAACCATGCGAGGTTTCAGCTGGAAAACGGAGGGGCGAGTGTGTTTGGGTTTGCTTCGGACGCGAATCCGGATATGGTGTTTGCGGGCGTGGGAGATATTCCGACGAAGGAACTTTTGGCGGCGCGCGATATTGTGAAGGCGGAAGTGCCTGGGGTGAAGATTGAGTTTGTGGGGATTGCAGCGCTGTCTTATGGGGCGATTGGCACGACGGAAAACAAGATGAGTCAGGAGCTTTTTGACGAGTATTTTACGGCAGATAAGCCAATTTTGGTTAATTTTCACGGATATGCGGAGACTTTGACGGGAATTTTGGCGCGATATGCGAAAGTAGCGCGACTTGACGTGCATGGTTATGAAGATGAGGGCAGCACGACGACGCCGCTAGATATGCTGGTGCGAAACAGGTGCGATAGGTATTCGCTGGCGATGGCGGCTTTTGAGTGGCTGGATCGAACGGACTTGGTGGAGAAGTATGAGGGGGTGCTTGCCGAGAATTACCAGAGCGCAAGAGATTTTGGGGTGGATATAGTTTAGAAAATGACGGGGGAATGAAAAACCGACGCCTGAAATACTGGCGTCGGTTTGGTTTTTTGGGTCGTGGCTCGCCTAGAAGACGTTGATAACTGTACCCTTGCGGGTGTTGGGATCGTAGACCCCTTGAGTGAACACTTCGATGGTACTTCCGCCCTTGGTGCTGAAGCCCTCAAAGGTGAAGTTGTGCCCAGAGGTACCTTCGTGGCATACGCCGGTGATCCTGATAAGGATTTCGCGGTTTTTGCCGGCGTCATTGATGGTGAACCTCGCCAATTGGCGAATTCCTTTCGCTGCGTAGGCGTAGCGAAGTGCATCAATAAGTTGGTTGATACTCGGGCCGTTGACGATCAAACGTTTGTTGGCGCTGTTTGTGGTTGACATAAAGCCACCCCTTTCTAATGTGCTACCGAAGCTCGGTAATGCATCGTTAGGATAAACCTAAGATTTGAATATTATAGCATTTTGACCTTGTAATGTCAATATTATTCTGAGTGATGGCGGGTAGTGAGTATGGGTGATTATTTGGCGACGGGATGATATAATTTAGGAAAAGATGTAGAAACTAAAGAGAGGAACTTTTTATGAGTAAGCTGATTTTGATAAGTAACCCCGGTAGCGCTTCGCGTAAGTACGCGCTGTATAATGGTGCGGATTTGGTAGCGGGATTGCATTTTGAGTATGAAGGCGAGAAGGTTGTTTGCACAATTAGCGACAATGACGGCTCGAAAAAGACGGAGATGGGCTTTAAGCGGCTGACCGATACGGCGACAAATTTAAGTGAGATTTTGACGGCCGAGGGGTATATTACAGAGAAAAATCGACTTGCCGGCACAGTAGTGCGACTAGTTGCTCCTGGCGATGAGTTTGCTAAAGATACTGTGGTGACGGATGAGTTTATGGCGAAGCTTGATGTGGCAAAAGACAAGGCGCCGCTACATTTGCCAGTAATCGTTGCTGAGATGGCGCAGCTACGTAAGGAATTTCCAGATGCGAAGATGATTGCGGTGAGCGACTCGGCGTTTCATTTTGGCAAACCTGATTTGATGAAATATTATCCGTTTGATACGGATTTGGCAGATAAGTACGGAATTAAGCGCTATGGTTATCATGGTTTGTCTTATGGATTTGTGACGAATTATTTGGAAGAGAATGGGATTTTGCCAGATAAGTTGATTGTGGGCCATATTGGCTCGGGATCGTCGGTAGCGGCAATTCTTGAGGGTAATCCGATGGATACTTCGATGGGCTATTCGCCACTTGAGGGGCTGATGATGGCGACGCGTAGCGGTTCGATGGACGTAGCGGCAGCTTTGGCGCTGAAGCGAGAATTGAAGCTGAAAGATGATGATGCGCTTGAGAAATATTTGAACAAAAATGCTGGTTTGCTTGGCGTGTCGGGTATTTCGGATGACATGCGCGATATTATTCAGAAGCGCGATGAGGGCGATCCAAAGGCGACTTTTGCCCATGCGTTGTATATATACAGGTTGCAGAACTTGATTGGTCAGATGGCGGCGAGCCTTGGTGGCGTGGATGTTTTGGTGTTTACGGCGACGATTGGTGAGCGCTCGGACGAGGTGCGACATTTTGTGTGTCAGAAATTGAAATATTTGGGCTTCCAGTTGGATGACGCGAAAAACCGCAATCCAGAATTTGTGGGGCGACACGCGCTGATTTCGATGAGCGATAGCAAGCCTGTCTATATTGTGAAGACGGACGAAACGGCGGAGATGATTCGCAAGGCCTTGGTACTTTTGACCGATGAGGCCGAGCAATAATGGAGAGATTTTTAGATTATTTTGTACCAGAGCGTTATGATATTGACCTAAAAATTGATAAAGAAAATAGACAACTAGATGGACATGTGAGAGTGCTTGGAAAGGTGCTCTCAACAGGGGCGAAGTTGCATGCGGTGGGGCTGAAACTTGTACAAGTTTTGATAGACGGGAAGCCGGCGAAATATGAGTATGTTGACGGCGTAATTGCAATGGACGCTGGGGATTTTGTGGGAAATGAGGCGGTGATTGAGGTGCGGTATTCGCTGGAAATAAATGAGGATATGCAGGGGGCGTATATCTCAAAATACAAGCACGACGGAAAAGAAGAAGTGATGGTGGCGACGCAATTTGAGAGTCATTATGCGCGGGAGTGTTTTCCGTGCGTGGACGAGCCGGCGGCGAAGGCGGTTTTTGGGCTGCATGTAGAATCTGCTGACGCGGACGATACTGTGGTGATGAATATGCCAGAGGGCGAGGATAGCCCGCGAATGTCGACGTATCTTTTGGCTTTTGTGGTGGGGAAATTCGTGAAGCTGGAGGCGAAGTCTGAGAAGGGTGTGGCGGTGACGACGTATGCGGGGTTGAATCAGCCGGTTTCGGCGTTGAAGTTTGCTTCGGATTTTGCGGTGCGCTGTGTGGATTTTTATAGTGATTTGTTTGATACACCGTATCCGCTGTCGAAGCTTGACCAAGTTGCGGTGCCGGATTTTGAGGCGGGGGCGATGGAAAACTGGGGGTTGATGACTTTTCGCGAGCAGGCGCTTTTGTGCGATGAGGGCTCGGCGCTAGATCAGAGGCTGTATGTGGCGACAGTAGTGGCGCATGAGATTTCGCATATGTGGTTTGGGGATCTTGTGACGATGAAGTGGTGGGATGATTTGTGGCTGAACGAGTCGTTTGCGAGCTTGATGGAAACTTACGCGGTGGATAAATTGATGCCGGAGCTTAGGCCTTGGGATGATTTTTATATGGGTACTGTGGTGCCGGCTTTGAGGCGGGATTGTCTGGCTGGGGTGCAGCCGGTGAAGGTGGACGTGGCGAACGTTGAGGATATTGCGAATTTGTTTGATGGGGCGATTGTGTATGCGAAAGGCGCGCGATTGATGCTTATGCTGATGCGATTGATGGGCGAGGAGAGTTTCTTTAAGGGATTGAAAGATTATTTTGCAAAGCATGCGTACGAGAATACTGTGGCGGATGATCTGTGGGAGAGTTTGACCCCGTATGCGGACTTCGATGTGAAAGAATTTATGACGCCATGGCTGGTGCAGCCTGGTTATCCCGTGCTGACCGACGGTGAGCAAAAGCGATTTTTGATTGCTGGCGAGGAGAAGAACTATACTTATCCGGTGCCTGTGGTGATGGATGATTTGTCGGGGCACTATATATTGAACTTGAGCGACGCGGAGTTTGCTGCGGTGCTTGCTGAATTTGACGGGAAGAACAAAGAACAGAAGCTTAGATTGTTGCTTGATAGGGGATTGCTGGCGAAAACACCGCTGGTGAAGAGCGTGTCGCTGCTGCCGCTGACGCAGAAATTTGGGGACGAGAAGGATTATGTGATCTGGGATGCGGTGAGTGTAATGGTGGCGGATTTGAAGACTTTTATGGGTCAAGGCTCGGAAACTGAGACGAGATACAAGAAGTTCGTAGGTGATTTGACGGAAAACTCTTATAGGAGATTGGGCGCGAAGGCTACGAGTGGTGAACCAGATGACGAAGTGAGGCTGAGGCCGATTATTATGGGGCTGAAGTGCTATGCGGAAGATGAGGCTTTTGCTGCGGATGTGATTCGCGCGTACGAAAATGAAAGTCTGGCGACGATTGACGCGAATGTGCGCTCGGTTGTACTGACGGTGTTTTTGCGGGCGGACGAATCTAGGGGCAAGGAATATCTAGAAGAGTATTTAAAGACGACGGATCCAGAGTTGAAGGCGGATTTGTTGGCAGCGCTTACGGCGACGCGTAATATTGAGACGGCGGCGGGGTATCTGGAGCGGCTCAAGAATGGCACGATTAAGGCGCAGGATAGATTGTTCTTCTTTGTGAGGCTGGCACGCAATCAGGTGACAAGGACGCTGACGCTTGATTGGGCATATGCGAACTGGGATTGGCTGGCAAAAAGCGAAGGGGATAAGACGATTAGTGAATATCCGAGGCTGATGGCGAGCTTGATTAGGACTGAGGGGGAGGCAGAAAAGTACCGAAACTTCTTTGTGCCGAAAGAAAATGAGGCGATTTTGAGGCGAAATATCGCGATTGGTCTTACGGAGATTGAGTCGAGATTGGCGCTAATTGCTGCTGATGGGCTGGAAATTAGGCAGTATTTGGCAGATCTTTAGCCTAAGGCTTTTTCTCGATTTATAGGGTAGTACCTGAATATATATGGTGTTTTTGGTGGTTTTTCGATGATTTTGGGAGATTATGTGAAAAAGGTGTTGCAAAACTAATTTTCGTGTGGTAAACTTGAGGAAGTTTTATTCAAGTTCTCTTTAAGAACCTCTGAACGATGTTAGATAAATGCGAGGATTATAAACATCAGTTTATGTTCGCTCTAAAAATTATCTTTTAACAATTTATGACAACGAAAGAAATTTAATTAATTGACGGCAGTAGTTGCATATATAAACATTCGTTTGAATACCAATTACTAGTTAAGTCAATGCATAAAAAGGTACAAAGGGCACTGATAGTGGATGCCTTGATATTTACCACCGATGAAGGCCGTAGAACTCTGCGATAAGCTTCGGGGATCTGAGAGCAAGATATGATCCGGAGATAGCCGAATGGGGAAACCTAATTAGAGTCATGTCTAATTGCCGTTATCTGAATATATAGGATAATGTGTCGGGAACCAGCCGAACTGAATCATCTTAGTAGGTTGAGGAAAAGAGAATAAACAATGATTCCGAAAGTAGTGGCGAGCGAAATTGGAATAGTCCAAACCTTTTAAGTTTCTATCGTATTTCTCTGTGCTTACACGCAATGACGTAAAGGACTTGAAGCTAAGAACTTTCTTAGTCCTGCACAGATGGTTTCTTTGTCTGAAGTTTAGAGCTTTTAGGCGAGGAAATCCCGTCACGCCATGTCTTGGAATTCCCGTATTTTTTGAGTTGGGGGGCTTGAAAATTAGGTTTTCACAAGATAAGCACTCTCCGCCGAGGGGCAAGTCGTCGGATTAACGAGTGTGTGCGCCGATTTCGGCGCATAGGTGCAAAGGGCTGCCAATGGCGGCTCACAAGTGTAAATGCCAGGATGGCAAGAGTCAAGAGCAACTGAATAAGTAGTTTTTTCATTGGTAGTAAACCTCCTTATGAAAACCGGTCGAATTTCCAACAAAATCGATCCGTCACAAACAAGATAACAGATGCAACATCAAAAGTAGCGACGAGCGAAATTGGTACCCACGACTTGCCCCTCGATCTTTACCCCTGGTGGGTCGCTCTATGCGACCCACCACCCCCAAGTTTAAAGCCCAGAGATATACGATAGATACGGTTTAACGACCAATGCTTAAAGGGTGTTGCGTGTTTACATAATTTTTATGCTGAACAGTTCATTTATTTGGACTTTTCGGTATAGAAACCAACAGCGTTAACTGAGTGGATAAGATTCGTAGTTGTTAGCGGAAGCGTTTGAATGGCGCGCCAAAGATGGTGAAAGCCCAGTATGCGAAAACAACTATTGAACTTATATATGTACTCACAAGTAGGACGGGGCACGAGAAACCCTGTTTGAATCCGGCGGGACCACCCGCCAAGACTAAATATGGTAAATGATCGATAGCGAACTAGTACAGTGATGGAAAGGTGAAAAGAACCCCGGGAGGGGAGTGAAATAGATCCTGAAACTCAGTGCCTACAACGTGTCGGAGCCGACTTGTTCGGTGACGGCGTGCTTTTTGTAGAACGATCCAGCGAGTTAATTTTGTCGGCAAGGCTAAGTCAGTTGACGGAGCCACAGTGAAAGCGAGGGTGAATAGCCCGTTTAGTCGGCAGGATTAGACCCGAAACCGGGTGACCTAACCATGAGCAGGTTGAAGCTGCCGTAACAGGTAGTGGAGGACCGAACCGGGACACGCAGTAAAGTGTTCGGATGACTTGTGGTTAGCGGTGAAATGCCAATCGAACTCGGAGATAGCTGGTTCTCCTCGAAATAGCTTTAGG